>JBEQCD010000049.1:0-18633 GCA_041639515.1 Hydrogenophilales bacterium
TTTTTCCCATCCATACAAATAAACATGTCGTGGCTTGCGCCTGTCAATCGACTCAAGGAAAAAGCCTTACCAGAGGTACCGCGTTTTGGTGCTTGAACCAACAGACAGTCGCATTGATATCACAGCTAACCAGGATCGCCAAGGCTTTTTTCCAGGAAAACCTCAGCCGGGCGATGCACGCAACTCCAGGGTGTCGCCGCGCTGGGTGAATTCCAGGTGTCGCAGCACGCTCATGCCGAGCAGGATATGATCGTCCTGCATGCCTGGATTGAGGCTGGCCGGCACATCGTTCACCACAAAGGGACCAAAGGCCAGCCGGGCGATGCGGGTGGCCCGCGTGGTGACCGTGCCATTGGCGGTGATCGAATTCTGGTACGCGCCGGCCTGCAGATTCAATTCTTCCGCCAGCCGGGCCGGCACCGAAACCAGCGTGGCCCCCGTGTCGAGCAGGAAGACGACCGGCCGGCCATTGATCTCGCCAGGAAAAATGTAATGCCCGTGCGAGCCGCGCTTGAGCACCAGGGTTTCACCCGGTGCCACCGCCAGGTGACGGTTGGGATTGTCGCGCGCGTCGATCGCCTGGCCGAACACCAGCCACAGGCCGCCCAGCAGCAACAGGCTCGCCACCAGGCCCATGCCTCGGCCCAGGCTGCGGTGGGGATTACGGTCTGGCGTGGCGTTGGAATCGGTCATGGGGTGGAGATGGGGTCTGAGGGGCCCGGCTCAAGTCACGGGCGTGCATGGCCGACTATATTCACAGGCAAGTCATTGTGAAAGGGGTGGCCATGATTGTCCGTGCCCTGATGATCGATTCCACGCACCGTGCCGGGTCCATGCGATGGCTGGCAGCGGCCATGCTGTGCCTGCCCATGCTGCTCGGGGCCGCGCGCGCTGGCGCTGCCCAGCCCGCGCCGTGGTTTCCCGACGCGCCCACCTTCACCCACTACGACTGGAGCGGCACGCCCTGCACCGGCTGCGAGGCCCTGGCGGCGCAGCCCGACTGGCGTCGCATGGCCGGGCTGGCTGGCGTGCCGGGCATACGGTTCAGGCTCGCCCCCGACGAAACCCAGGGGCCGGCATATTCGGTGGCACCCGACATCGTGGTGCTGTCGCGCGCCGCGCTGACTCTCCAGCCCTGCCAACTGGCGTTTCTGGTCGGGCACGAGATCGTGCACATTGCCCAGCGCCACTTTGACGAGGATGCGATTGCCCTGTCGGTGCTGGCCGGCAAACCCGCGCACTGGACCGCGCGCGGCGAAGCAGCCCTGCAACTGACCGATGGCGATTTCGGGCTGGCGCTGCGCGCCGCGCACCTTTGGCAGGCACAGGAGGCCGAAGCTGACTGGCTCGGCTCCCTCCTGGCGGCAGCGTGCGGCTGCGACATCGAAGCCGGCGCGCTGGCCTGGTTCCGGCAGGACGAGGCCTCCGGCGGCGGGCTCGCTGCCGCCCATGCCAGCCGCCACGAGCGGACGCAGCAGATCGAAACCTACGCGGACATGGCCCGACGGCTCAGCGCACGCGCCCGCGACTGAGTCCCCTCAGCCGCGATGCATCATGCGTGGCTGGCTGAAATGGCAGTGTGGCGCGTCGCCAAACAGCTCACGCAGATAGCGCGTCTCGATGTGCAGCAGACGCTCGTGGTCACCCGCCTCCAGATACAAATCCGGCTGCGCCATCAGGTCATCGTCCCACACCATTTCAACGCCCCAGGCATTGGGCAATCCGGGAATCACGCCGGGATCGCATTCCCCGAACAGGCTGGAAATGCTGGATTCACTGGCCAGGCTGAATTCCAGCCCGTGATCCAGCCCCAGCTTGCCCAGATGGATTTCCTGATCGGCGGGAATCATCGCCACCATCTGGCACTCGCGGCCATCCAGCAGCACACCCTTGGCAATGCGGTTGAGCGGCACCCCGGCCGCGCGTGCGGTTTCCGCGCTGGTCTGGGAATGTGGATGAGCAATCAGGTCGAAGGGGATATGGTGCTGGTCGAGAAACCGCTCCATGCGGTGCAGTGCTTTCATGATCGTCTCCTGAACAGGTTTGATCGAATTCCACTATAGACCACGCCAACGGCTACCTGGCCCCGCCTGGGCGTCGGCTGTCGCAGTGCTTCGCGCACGCAAACCGCCATTCAGGATGTTCAGCCCTGCGCTGCGCACGCTATAGTGATATGGCCCTTCCATCAGGAGACTCCCATGCACCTGCGCCTTGCTCTCGCCGCTCTGCTGCTGGCCGCAGCCCCCACCTTTGCCGCCGATCGTCCTGCCGGCTTCCAACTGCCGCCCACCTCACCCGCCGCCTGCGCCACCAACGCAAAAACCTCGGCGCTGCATGTCACCCAGCTGGCCTGCTGCAAAAAAAGCAAAGGCGTCTGCGGCTGCCGCGCCGGCAAGATCGTGTGCTGCGACAACACCGTCAGCAACGAGCCGGGATGTACGTGTCATGGGGATGATGCCATCGTGGAGTAAGGCACCATCATCCGGCTGGATCGGCTGGCTCGAACAGGACGGGCCATACCTGCTTGCATTTAACGCGGCACGTTATATCATTCGCGCATGATCCTGTCGTTCAAATGTGCTGATACGCAAGCGCTCTTCGCCGGTACCCCGGTCAAGCGCTTCGTGAATTTCAGGATTGTCGCCGAACGCAAGCTGCAGATACTGCACCGGGCCGCGCAACTCGATGATCTACGCGCCTCGCCGCAGAACAGGCTGGAAAAGCTCAAAGGCGACAGGAAGGGAACCTGGAGCATACGCATCAACGATCAGTGGCGCCTGTGCTTCCGGTTCGAAAACGGCAATGTTTACGACGTGGAAATCGTCGATTACCACTGAAAGGAGTGCACCATGGCCATCATGAACGGCATGCGTCCGATTCATCCGGGCGAAATCCTGCGCGAGGAATTCATGGCCCCGATGGGCCTGTCGGCCAACGCCCTGGCCATCGCCCTGCGCGTACCCGCGCCACGCATCAACGACATCGCGCGCGAGCGCCGCGCCATCTCCGCCGACACGGCCCTGCGCCTGTCGCGCTACTTCGGCACCAGCGCGGAATTCTGGCTTGGGCTGCAGTCGGATTACGACATGAAGATCGCACTGGCCGAAAACGGCGAACAGATCAATCGGGAAGTGTTGCCGATGGAGCAGGCTGCCTGAAAGTCCACGCAAAAATGTGCGTCTGTCCCCGATTGCTCCATTAGCGCCTAGCGGAAATTATCGATGACTAAGCTCAATGAAATAAAAACCAAGCACTACTTGAGTCGAAAATACGATATGGCTATTTGCCTTTGGGACTTTGTGCAGCGTACTCCATGCAACGCTTGATTATTACCTCACGGAAATATCTTTCTCCGCTTACCGAAGAGATGTAGCCAGCCTCTACGAACACAAACTCGATTGGGAAGTTTTTGATGATAGAAACGAGCATCGTCCACCTGCAGATTGGCTATTGCACCTTGTAGGTTGGCTCGGCGGCTTGGCTTTCTTTGTAGGTCTGGTGTATGGGTTACAGCAAATACCTAACACCTAAGATTGTAGGAGTACATTCCATGGGACTTTGCCCCGTCACTTGCTCCTCGCCACCCAAACCCCATCCCACCCCGCTTCTGGCGGCGTCTGCCGGAACGCGGCAATCCGTTCCAGCATGACCTGCGCCGGACGGTCGCCGGGCGTGGCGGACAGACATGCCCTGAACGCCGTTTCGGCGGCATCCCAGTCCTGCACGCGGTAGCGCACGAGGCCGGTTTCGTAATCCTGTACGGCGCAGCGCGTGGTGTCGTTGAGTTCGCCAGCGAGACCGATCAGTTCGTGGACTTTCACCGGCTCAAGCTTGCCGGCGACGCGCAGGCTGTCGATTTCGCGGAAGACCAGGCTGTCGCCCGCCAGATCCCGCGTGGCGTCGCTGACGAGGATGCGGGTGCCGTAGAACTTGTTGGCCTGTTCCAGGCGCGAGGCGAGGTTCACGGTGTCGCCGATGACGGTGTAGCCGCGCGAGGTTTCTGAACCAATGTTGCCGACGGTAACGTCGCCACTGGCGAGCCCCATGCGAACATTGACCTCGGGCAGGCCATGCGTGACGCCGAAGAGTTCGGGCAGCGCGGCACGGAAGGTGTCGAGCCTCGCCATCTGGTCGAGCGCGGCGAGGCAGGCCAGCCGCGCGTGGTCGGCGGGTTCGACGAAGGGCGGACCCCAGAAAGCCATGACGGCGTCGCCAATGTACTTGTCGACGATGCCCTGGCGTTCGCGCACGCCTGCCGACATGAGCGCGAAGTAGCGGTTGAGGAAACGCACCGCCATGTCCGGCGTGAGGCCTTCGCACAGGCGGGTGAAGCCTTCCAGGTCGGAGAAGAACACGCTCATGGTCTGGCGTTCGCCCCGGTCGGCCGAGAGGCGTTTTTCAAGCACGCGCTGGACGATGCGCGGATCGACGTACTGGCCGAAGGTCTCGCGGATGTGTTCCTTTTCGCGCAGGCCGCCGACCATGTGGTTGAAGGAATGCGCCAGCGTGGCGAGTTCGTCGCGCGTCTTCACTTCGATTTCGACTTCGAGGTCGCCCGCTTCCACGGCCCGCGTGCCACCGAGCAGGCGCTTCACGGGATCGACCAGCGAACGGGTGACGAAGGTGGCAAACAGCAAGCCCAGTGCTGTGGCGATGGCGGTGACGATCCAGTTGAGCGTGGTGGCACGCGTCTCTTCCGCCTTGGCCTGGGTGGCCGTCTCCTGGGTGAGCTTGTTGAGCGTGTCGATGGCCTTGCCGATCTCGACGTCGACGGCGTCCTTCTCGCGCAGCAGGGCGTCGCGCACGATCTTTTCCGAACGCGGCGTGCCCTCTTCCGCCTCGATCTGGAACTGGCGAAAGGTGCGGTGGAAATTCTGCCGCGCGGTCTGGATGCCCGGCAGCTGCTTGCCGAGCACGGCCAGCGTCACGCGGTCGAGCTCGATATCCTGCTGTGCTTCAGCTTCGGCCAGCATCCGCAGCGAGGAATCGATGATCTGGTCGGCGTTGATGCCGCGCATATCGAAACCGGTGGATTCCTGCTCCAGGAAGGCGGGATCAGGTTTTGCAACCTCCATGCCAGCCATCACCCGTTCCATGTGCACCATCTGCTGGCGGATGAGGATTTCCACGCTCGCGACCTGCTGCTGCAAGGGCAGGTAGGTATCGGCGAGCGCGCGCACCTGGTTGTTGAGCTGGCGGAAGTTGAGCACCGACAGCCAGGTGACGATCACCATCAGGACCAGCAGGGCCAGGGTGATGCTGAAGATCTTGAGGCTGATGGGCAGTCGCATCGACGTCCTCCTGTCGGGTTCAGAGCAGGGGTTTCAGGGGCAGTAGCTGCCACAGGCGGACCTGTCCGCGCTTGGTGAGCGGCACGTACTGGTCGGGTTCGTCGGCGGCATGCCAGCTGTTCTCGGGGCGCATGTCGGCCTCCATGATGGCCTGCAGGCGCTGGGCAAACCCGGGATGACGAATGATCGCACCGACTTCGGTATTGAGGTTTTCGGAGCGCGGATCAAAGTTGAAAGTGCCGATGTAGGCCACCTGGCCGTCCACCACCATGCTCTTGGCGTGCAGCGCAAAAACCGGCGGCGTCTCCGGCGCGTTCGCGCGCGAGACGAGGCTGGCGCGGTTAGCGGGATCGGGCTTGTACTCGTAAATGTCGAGTCCCATCCTGAGCAGCGACCGCCGCTGGTTGCGGTAACCGGAAAAGGCCTGCATGTTGTCGGTGGACGCCAGCGAATTGGTCAGGATGCGCACCTTCACGCCGCGCTGGACCGCCGCCCTGAACAAGGCTTTTGCCTTGTCCGACATCACCAGGTAAGGCGACTGGATGACGATGGACGTGCGCGCGCCGGCCACCAGCGCGGCCAGCGCATCCGTGCTCTGGCCGCCCCCGCCCAGGCTCCAGCGCCTGCCGTTCTTGCCTGGCTCGTCGTGGATGAAGGTGACATCAGTCCAGACCAGGTCGCGCGCCAGCTGGGCAAACTGGCCGGACGTGGCGGCAATGGCTGCCCGCACCTCGGGCGCGAAATTTTCGGGACGGTCGGCATAGGCATGCAGGTCGCGATACACCTGCTGCACTTCGGCGTCTTTCACGCTCACGCTTTTCTTCATCAGGCCCAGGCCGTCAAAGCGCGCTTCCACCGCCACGGCCAGCCGGCTGCCCCAGAAGGCCTCGAAGTTGGCGCGCATCGTTTTGACTGCTGTGCCGAGCAGCAGCACGTCGCGATCGCGAAACGTGTAATCGCGGTCGTAATCGAAGTACTCGTCGGCCATGTTGCGCCCGCCGGTGATGCCCACGCGGCCGTCGACGATGAAGGTCTTGTCGTGCATGCGCTGGTTCACGCCGCGAAAATCCGTGACGACATTGAGCACGCGCTTGTGCAGCGGCGTGCCGACCTTGTGCTTGGGGTTGTAGATGCGGATGTCGACGTTGGGATGCTTGGCCAGCGCCAGCAGCGTCCTGTCGGGTGCGTCGATCAGCAGGTCGTCGACCAGCACCCGCACCTTCACGCCGCGATCAGCGGCTCGCAGCAGCGCTTCGGTGGCGAGGATGCCGACGTTGTCGCTGCTCCAGATGAAATACTGTACCTCGATGCTGTGGCGCGCGTGGTCGGCCAGCCAGGCCCGCGCGCGCAGGGCCGATTCGCCGGTATCGAGAATGTAGGCCCCGGTCTGACCCGGGTGCGCGGCAATTTGGGCATCGACGGCATTCATGTCAGTCGGCGCGGCCGCCGCAGCAAAACTGGCCAGTAAACTCAGCGCGCAGACGAGGCGCCGCAGCATGGGATCAGGCCTGACCGGGTACCACGGGCGTGCCACGCACCACATCACCGCACTGTGCGCGGTGGCGCAGGGCGTGGTCCATCACCACGATCGCCATCAGCGCTTCGAGGATGGGGGTGGCGCGGATGCCGACGCAGGGATCGTGGCGGCCGTGGGTGACGACATCGATGGGCTGGCCGGCGCTGTCGATGGAGCGGCCGGGCAGGCGGATGCTGGAGGTGGGCTTGATCGCCACGTGGCAGACCAGGTCCTGGCCGCTGGAAATGCCACCCAGCACGCCGCCGGCGTGGTTGGAAAGAAAGCCATCCGGCGTGATCTCGTCGCGGTGTTCGGTGCCCTTCTGTTTAGCCGCCGCCATGCCGTCGCCGATCTCCACGCCCTTGACGGCGTTAAGGCCCATCAGCGCGTGCGCGAGGTCGGCGTCGAGCTTGTCGTAGAGCGGTTCGCCCAGGCCCACCGGCACGCGCTCGGCGACCACGGTGCAGCGCGCGCCGACCGAGTCGCCGGATTTGCGCAGCGCGTCCATGTAGGTTTCAAGCTCGGGCACGATGGCGGCGTTGGGCGCGAAGAAGGCGTTATTGCCGACTTCGTCCCACGACACGAAGGGAATCTCGACCTCGCCCAGACTGCTCATGAACCCGCGAATGCGCACGCCGTAGGTTTCCATCAGCCATTTTTTCGCGATGGCACCGGCACCGACGATGGGCGCGGTGAGGCGCGCCGACGACCGTCCGCCGCCGCGCGGGTCGCGGAAGCCGTATTTTTGCGTGTAGGTGTAGTCGGCGTGGCCGGGGCGGAAGGTGTCGGCGATATTGCCGTAGTCCTTGCTGCGCTGGTCCTCGTTGCGGATCAGCAGTGCGATCGGCGTGCCGGTGGTCTTGCCCTGATACAGGCCGGAGAGAATCTCGGCGGTGTCCGATTCCTGGCGCTGGGTGACGTGGCGCGAGGTGCCCGGCTTGCGGCGGTCGAGGTCATGCTGCACGTCGGCGGCGTCGAGCGCCATACCGGGCGGGCAGCCGTCGACCACGCAGCCGATGGCAGGACCATGCGATTCGCCGAACACGGTGACGCAGAAGAGTTTTCCGAGAGTGCTGCCAGACATGAACGAACCCGCAAACGGAGCCAGAGAATGGCCGGAAGTCTAGCACAGGCGCGGCTTTCGCCCCTGCGCCCCGGATTGGGGTGAACTCGTTGTCATGAAGCTGTTCTATCCTGCACCTACTTGTTCACGAGGACACGCCATGAATCCTGCACAACAGACCGCCGCGCTGGGTCAGAGCCTCTGGCTCGACAACCTTTCCCGCAGCCTGATCCACGACGGCATTCTGGAAACCCATATTGCCGACCACGCAATCACCGGCGTGACGTCCAATCCGTCCATCTTCCAGAACGCGCTCGCGACGAGCCCTTACTACGCCGAAGACCTGGCACGGCTGCGGACGAGCGAACCCGACCCCGAGCGTCGCTACGAGGCGCTGGCGATACCCGACATCCAGGCGGCGTGCGACCTGCTCGATGCGGTCTACGAACGCAGTGGCGGACTGGACGGATTCGTGAGCCTGGAAGTGGCCCCGCGCTGGGCCTACGACACCAGCCGAACCGTGGAAGAAGCCCAGCGGCTGTCGGCAGCCGTGAGCCGGCGCAACCTGCTGGTAAAAGTGCCGGGCACACCGGAAGGCGTCGCCGCCTTCGAGGCCCTGACCACACTGGGCATCAACGTCAACATCACGCTGCTGTTTTCATTGGCGCAGACGCAGGCCATTTTCGACGCCTATGTCCGTGGCCTGGCGGCCCGCGCCCAGGCAGGCGGCGACATCCGCAAAAGCCGCGCGGTGGCCAGCCTGTTCCTTTCGCGCGTGGATACGCTGGTCGACAAGCAGCTCGAAGCCATCGGCACGCAGGAGGCGTTGTCGCTGCGCGGCAAGGCCGCGCTGGCGATGGCACGGCTGGCCTACCAGCGCTATCTCGCCACCTTCCACGGCGAGGACTTTGCCGCGCTGCGCCACCAGGGTGCCACGCCGCAGACCCTGCTGTGGGCGAGCACCGGCGTGAAGAACCCGGCCTACCCCGACCTGCTCTACGTGGAGCCACTGATCGGCCCCGAAACCATCAACACCCTGCCCGACAAGACCCTGGCCGCGCTGGTCGACCATGGCCAGCCGGCCGCGCGCGTCACGGAAGGCGCAGAGGAATCCCGGGCCCAGTTCGACGACCTGGCCCGCCTGGGCATCGACATGGAACACATCGGGCTCAACTTGCAGAAGGACGGCGTCGCGTCGTTCGAGGCCGCCTTCGGCAAACTGCTCGCCCAAACCGCCTGAGCCGATCTGGCCGCTGTGCCAGCCTGCCGGCTTGAGGCATGATCACGCCTGTCCGTCCCTCACATCCATAACAAGGAGTCGCCATGAAAGCCCGTGCCGCCGTCGCCTGGGAGCCGAAAAAACCCCTCGCCATCGAAGAAATCGACGTGGAAGGCCCGCGCGCGGGCGAGGTGCTGCTGCAAGTCGTCGCCTCAGGCGTGTGCCACACCGACGCGTTCACCTTGTCGGGCGACGACCCCGAAGGCGCGTTCCCCTGCGTGCTCGGCCACGAAGGCGGCTGCATCGTCGTCGAGTGCGGCCCCGGCGTGAAAACACTCAAGCCCGGCGACCACGTGATCCCGCTCTACATCCCCGAGTGCGGGCATTGCGAGTATTGCCATTCGCCCAAAACCAACCTCTGCCAGTCCATCGCCGGCACGGTGTGGACAGGCTACATGCCCGACAAGACTCGACGCTTCTCGAAGAACGGCTCGCCGATCTACCACTACATGGGCTGCTCGACCTTTGCCGAATACACCGTCGTGCCCGAGATTGCGCTCGCCAAAATCAACCCGGAAGCGCCGCTGGACAAGGTGTGCCTGCTCGGCTGCGGCGTGACCACAGGCATCGGCGCGGTGCTGAATACGGCCAAGGTGGAGCCGGGTTCGACGGTCGCCGTGTTCGGTCTAGGCGGCATCGGCCTTTCGTGCATCCAGGGCGCGGTGATGGCGCGCGCGAAACGCATTCTCGCGGTGGACATCAACCCGGCCAAATTCGAAATGGCGAAGATGCTCGGCGCGACCGATTTCCTCAATCCCAAAGACGTGAACGGGAACGTGGCCGAATACATCCGCGACCATTTCAACGGCGGCGTGGATTACTCCTTCGAGTGCATCGGCAATGTGAACGTCATGCGCGACGCGCTCGAATGCACGCACATGGGCTGGGGCGTTTCCACCGTGATCGGCGTGGCGGGCAGCGGGCAGGAAATCAAGACCCGGCCTTTCAATCTGGTGGTGGGCCGGCAGTGGCGCGGCACGGCGTTCGGCGGCGTGAAAGGCCGCTCGCAACTGCCGGGCTATGTGAACGACTACATGAACGGCAAGATCGTGTTGGATCCTTTAGTCACGCACACCATGCCGCTGGAAGAAATCAACACCGCGTTCGACCTGATGCACGAAGGCAAGAGCATCCGTTCGGTGATTATTTTTTAAGCGCCATGAATCGAATCGAACGTATCAAAGAATCCGGCGGCTGGCTGGAGCGCTGGCAGCACGAGTCGACTTCGTGCGCGTGCACCATGACGTTTTCCGTCTACCTGCCGCCGCAGGCTGCAACGGAAAAATGCCCGGTCGTGTACTGGCTCTCCGGCCTGACCTGCACCGACGACAACGTGCGCGTGAAAGCCGGCGCGCAGCGCTACGCGGCGGAACTGGGGCTGATCCTCGTGATGCCCGACACCAGCCCGCGCGGCGATGATGTGCCGGACGTGCCCGGGCGCTACGACCTGGGCCACGGCGCGGGGTTTTACGTCAACGCGACACAGCAGCCGTGGGCGAAAAACTACCGCATGTACGACTACATCACCACCGAACTGCCGGCCTTGATCGAAGCGCATTTCCCGGCGATTCCGGGCGTGTGTTCGATCAGCGGGCATTCCATGGGCGGGCACGGCGCATTGATCTGCGCGCTGAAGAATCCGGGGAAATACAAGTCAGTCTCGGCGTTCGCGCCGATCTGTCACCCGAGCGTAGCGCCGTGGGGTGAAGGCTGTTTCGGCGCGTATCTGGGCGACGACACAAGCACGTGGGCCGACTACGACGCGACCGAACTCGTGAAGGCCGGCGCAAAGTTGCCGCCCCACCGTATCGATCACGGCACCGGCGACGAATTCCTTGCCGGCCAGCTCTTCCCGCAGGACCTGCAGGCCGCGTGCGCCGCAAGCGGCCAGACGCTCGACCTGCGCATGCAGGACGGCTACGACCATAGCTACCATTTCATTGCCAGCTTCATCGGCGAACATCTGGCCCTGCACGCGCAGGCATTGCGGCAATCCTGATCCCCCTGCTCCCGACCACGCGGTCCGGTCGTAAATTAGTTTTATGCCGGCCTCAAAATTCTTGAATGGACAGGCAGGCGGGAGAAGCAGACGATAGGTTTCGCCCCGTCACTCAAGGGCGTACCAGATAACGCTTCAAGGAGACCCGCCATGACCTATACCCGCCTGCCCTCGCGCAACCTCGACAAAACCGCCGGCCTCCTGCGCCCTGCCTGTGTGCTGCCCGACCGGGTCACACTGGACAATCCCGCCCTCGACGTGATGACCGATTTCCGTCGCATGACTGCCTTCATCGCCACGCCTGGCGACAGCATCGCGCAGGCCGAAGAGCGCATGCATCGCCGCAAGGTGAAACTGCTGTTCGTGATGGATGGCGAAGACCGCGTCGCCGGCCTCATCACCAATACCGATATCGGTGGCGAAAAGCCCCTGCAGGTCGTGCAGAGCCGGGGCATCCGCCGCGACGAAATCCAGGTGGCCGACATCATGACGCCGGTGGATCGCCTGGAAGCCGTGGATTACGACGACCTTGCCCACGCCCGCGTGGGTCATGTGCTGGAAACCCTGAAAGCACGCGGCCGCCAGCACGCCCTGGTAATCGAACAGACCGGCAACCGGCAGATGGTGCGTGGCCTGCTCTCGCTCACCCAGCTGTGCAAGCAGCTCGGCGTGGTCGTCGAAACCACCGAGATCGCCCACACCTTCACTGAAATCGAACAACAGCTCGCCCACGTCTGAACCGTGCCCGCCTGCCGACAACGCCCGCCCGCGCGGGCGTTGTCGTTTCTGCTGCTGCGATAGAGCGGCAGCATCCCCACTGCCCGCCGGGTTGACCGATAGAAAGGCCTCCGGCACAGTCAGCGCTCTTCTCCGCAACTGGACTGCCGCATGGACAACGCGTCTATCTACAAACAGCTGATCGCGAGCGCTGGCGAAAACGTCGAACGCGACGGCCTCAAGAAAACGCCCGAGCGCGCCGCCGCCGCATTCAAGTTCCTGACCCAGGGCTACACGCAGTCGCTCGACGAAATCCTCAACGAAGCCGTATTCGATTCGGACAATGACGAGATGGTCATCGTCAAGGACATCGAACTGTACTCAATGTGCGAACACCATCTGCTGCCCTTCGTCGGCAAGGTGCATGTCGCCTATCTGCCGCAGGGCAAGGTCATCGGCCTGTCGAAAATCGCGCGCATCAGTGACATGTACGCACGTCGCCTGCAAATCCAGGAACAGCTCACCAAGCAAATCGCCGAAGCCGTGATGGCCGCCACGGGCGCAGCAGGCGTCGGCGTCGTCGTCGAAGCCCAGCATTTCTGCATGATGATGCGCGGCGTGCAGAAGCAGAATTCGTGGACCATCACCTCGATGATGCTGGGTGCTTTTCGTGATCACGACCGCACGCGCAAAGAATTTTTGCAGCTGATCGCCAAGACGAACTGACGCGAATCGCTGCCGCACCTAGCAAGTGATGCGTGCAGCCAGAATGCCTGGATGATCAAAACTCCCATCAATATTGACAGACCTGACCACCGTTCCGGCTAAGGGTGTCGGTGCGGCCCATCCGTGCTAACCCCTCGAAGCGCACTCAATTTCAAGCCCTGCGAATCCAATCGCGTGCAATCCGCCTCTTAGCTGTCGGGATCATCCCCGGCCATCAGGAGCACGCATGTTTTACGTCAAGAATTTACCGTGGTGGGAACGCACTTTGCGAATTGGAGCCGGGCTGGTGGCTGCGGCATACGCCGGGCTGAACCTTGATGGCTATGCGCGCTGGGGGGTTATGGCGTGCGGCCTGGGCATTGCTCTAACCGGTTTCTTTGGTTTTTTCCCCGCTTGCGCCCTGGCCGGACGACGATTAGAAAAAAATGCTCGAAAAATCCGGAGTTGAAGATTTATGCCTCTCTCTGCGATCCATACCCCCATGCTCGAATCTGCCAGGATGGGAGACCCAGTAGCGCTCGAACAGCTGCTGAAAATCTGCCAGCCCGATGTCCGACGCTACGCCTACCGGCATTGCCTGGTGAGCGATGTAGACGATGCCGTTCAGGAAACGCTCATGATCATCTCGCGTCGTTTGCAGTCGTTACGTTTGATCGCCGCTTTTTCGGGCTGGTTGTTCCAGATCGTACGTCGCGAATGCCGCCGTCTTGAACGCCAGATATACCGGCTCGACCCCTATGACGAAGACAAGATGCAGGATTGGTTAAGCACTTCCACAGACGCGAGCATACGGCTGGATTTGATTTCCGCGATGGAATCGCTGCCCGAGCATTACCGCGAAATTGTCTTGCTACGCGATTTTCACGAGCTGAGTCTCAGGGAAATATCCGTGCATTTACACATGAGCACCGCCGCGACCAAAAGCCGCTTGCACCGGGCGCGTCAACTGGTACGCGAATACCTGCTGACATGACTCTGGTCGACTGACCCAACCTCAAATCCACAGGAGCAACGCATGATTCAATTGCTATCCCTGCTTTCCCGAAGTCGCGATTCGATCACAGCAGTCCAGCTTGCGGGCTCAAGCATCCAGGTCATCAGTACAGCACGCGCAGACGCTGCCTTGAAGCGACGCGACGGCGTGCTGATCGTAGAAGCTGAGTTGACCTTCGCCTGTATAGCCCACAAACAGGTACGGTTTCATGATCGGCTTGCCGAGAACACATCGCATAGCCGCATTCTACGGGTGCATGACAAACTGATTCTTCAACTGACGACCGTCATACCTGCCAGTTGCGCCATGCCCGAAGGAAAGCACGCCAACAACTTACCCGTAGCTCGAAATTTCACACCTCACTGGATCCGAATCGACCATGTCAACAACCACTGGCAGGGCGAATACGGACTGTCCGCGCGCTAACCCCCATACGCTTACCCCAGCACCGTACTGACCCAGACCTTGATCGCGGACAGTTCATCCGCAGCGACCGCGTGGCCGGTGGGGTAGACCCGGAACTGCACCGCATGTCCCAGCGCTTCCATCGTTTGCCTGGCTTGCTCGGCCAACGCCAGCGATACCAGATCGTCGTCTCGGCCATGGCCTATGAACACCGGCGGCCGATCCGCCGAGTGCGCAAGCTCAGCCACCGGTAACGCAGGCTGCGGCCAATACGCCGACAAGGCAATCACCCCGGCCAGCGCTTGCGGATAACCCGCCCCGGCCAGCAGCGCGATGACGCCACCCTGCGAGAAGCCGCCGATCACGATGCGCTCGCAAGGGATGCCGCGCTGGATTTCACGTTCGATCAAACCCTGCAACCCATCGACCGAATGATGTATCCCTTGGGTATCCACGTCGCGCTGCAAATCGGCGTGAACGACATCGAACCAGGCACGCATCGACACCCCGCCAAATAGGCTCAGTGGCCGTTCCGGCGCATTGGGCAGGATGAAGCGTGTTCTGCTACGGTCGGGCGTAAAGTGATCGAGCATGGCAAGAAACTCCCGATTCTGTCCGCCGCCGCCATGCAGCAGAATGACGCTGGCGTCGGCGGGGTGTTCGGGTTCAGTTTCGATGCAGCTGGATGCCACATTCGCATCAGGCGGCACGGGCGTTTCGGGATTCACTGTCCTCACCTTTCAAAATGGCACCGCACTCGAAAACGCGGACTGCACCCCGGTTACGGGATGGGTCAGCGTCAACATTGCCGCATGCAAATGCAGGCGGGTGGTCTCGTCCCGCCTGTCAGGCGGCGCATACAGCGCATCACCCATAATCGGATGCCCCAGTGCGCACAGATGCACGCGCAACTGATGCGTGCGCCCGGTCACGGGCTCCAGCTCCACCCTTGTGGTGCCATTGATTACATCATGATCCAGGATGCGCCAGCGGGTTACGCTGGGTTTGCCGTGCAGGGCGTCCACTTTTTGTCGGGGACGATTCGGCCAGTCGGCGATGAGCGGCAGGTCGATCACACTCCAGGAGTCTGCGGGTGCCTGCATCTGCCCCGCCACAACGGCGACATAACGCTTGCTGACCTGACGCGTGGCAAACGCATGGCTCAGCGCGCGCTGGGCGGCCGGTCCACGCGCCATCACCATCAATCCGGACGTGGCCATGTCGAGCCGGTGCACGATACACGCATCGGCATAACGTGCCTGCACCCGCGCGGCAAGGCTGTCCTGCTTGTCCACTCCCCGTCCAGGCACGGACAGCAGGCCGCCGGGCTTGTCGATGACAATCAGGCTGTCGTCAACATGCAGCAGGGTCAGCGCATCGCCGTGCACGGCAAGTGTGCTCAGGATGTCAGGCTATCCAGCAGCGCCACCCCCCACGCCACGCCAAAGCCGTTGGTGTCGCTCATCACCGCGCCCAGGCCGCCCTTGCAGATGTGTGCTGCGAGATCGACGTGGATCCACGGCGTGTCGCCGACAAAGCGCGACAGGAAACGGGTCGCGAGAATGTGGTCGGCCTCGCCATCGAGCGTGCACTGCTTGATGTCGGCCACGTCGGAATCGAGCGCGCTGTCGTAGTCCGCCGGTGCGGGGAAGGCGACGACGCGCTCGCCGGACGCCGCCCCGGCGCGACTGGCATGGTGCGCAAGCTTGGAGTCGGTGGCAAAGATGCCCGACATGCGCACGCCGACGGCGACGTGCATGGCCCCGGTGAGCGTGGCGAAGTCGATGATCTGCGCGGGTTTTTCGCGCGCGGCGAGCGTGAGCGCGTCGGCCAGCGCCATGCGGCCTTCGGCGTCGGTGTGGACGATTTCGATGGTGGTGCCGTTGAGCGCTTGCACGACTTCACTCGGCCGGTAGGCGTCCGGCCCGATGTGGTTTTCCGCGATGGCGAGCCAGGCGTCGATGTTGACCGGACACTTCATGCAGCTGACGGCGGCGAGGATGCCGAGCACCACCGCCGAACCATTCATGTCCTCGTTCATGCGCTGCATGTAGCGCGCGGGTTTGAGGTTGTGGCCGCCGGTATCAAAGCAGATGCCCTTGCCGACCAGTGCCAGCGGACGCGCTTTTTTACTGGCGGCTCCGCGATACGACAGCCTGACGATGGCGGCGTCTTTGACCGGTGAGCCCTGGGCCACGGCGCAGAACGCGCCTGCGCCCATTTTTTTCAGCTTCGCGTAGGGCAGTTCCTCCACCGCCCAGCCGTAGGCCTTGGCCAGGGCCTTGATCCGCCTGCGGTAGGCGGCGGGCGTCAGGGCGTTGGGCGGCAGCGCGGTGAGGCTGCGGCACAGCACATTGCCCTCGGCCACGGCCTGCACGCGGGCCAGCCCCGCCTTCGACGCATGGCCATGCAGTGCGATGCGTTTCACGGCGGGCGCAGCCTTGGCCTTTTGCGCCGGCAGCGGCGCGGCGTTCACCAGCGCCACATACAACGCAACTTCGGCCGCCTGTGCCTTGAACGCGGCGTCGCCGAATACCGCCAGCGCCAGCGATTTCGGCTGTTCGGCCAGCAACAGCGCCAGCGCGCGGCGTACATGTTCGTGCAGGGCAAAGGCTTCGGCACCAGACTTGAGCATGGCATAGACGGCCAGAGTGCCGCCCGGCAGTTGCACCGCCACGGGCGTCTTCACGAGATCCTCGGGTTTGAGCGCGCGCCGTTTCAGTGCGGCCTTGAGTTCTTCGCCACCCGGCACATCCGGCAAAAGCCGGCTTTCCGGCAGCAGCAGCAGGGCATGGCCGGCCGAAGCCAGCGACTTAAGGGAGATTTCCTGTTTGCTTTCAGCAAGTTCGGGAAGCATGAACAATCCTCTGGAAGGGCGTTTTTCTTGATGGTGAGCGGGGTTTCCCGGATAATTCAGCGTTTGCTGATTTATTGCCGTGCCGAAGATTCAGCACGGCGTTGATGCAACGCTAGATTTTCCGCCCCATCCATCAAGGGTAACTGAATGAAGACTGAAGACAAGAAACGCGTGCTGCGCGAAATGGTGCTGCACCGCCGCTTCGAAGAGCGCTGCTATCAAGCCTATATCGAACGCAAGATTGGCGGCTTCCTGCACCTGTATCCGGGCCAGGAAGCCTGCTGCAACGGTGTGATGGAAGCGGCGCGCCCCGGCCACGATTACGTCATCACCGGCTACCGCGACCACGTCCACGCGATCAAGTGCGGTGCCGATCCCAAGGAAGTGATGGCCGAGCTCTACGGCAAGGAAACCGGATCGAGCAAGGGCCGTGGCGGCTCCATGCACATCTTCGACGCCGACAAGCGTTTCATGGGTGGCTATGCACTGGTCGGCGGCCCCTTCCCGCTCGCCGCCGGCATCGCCAAGGCGATCCAGCTCAAGGGCGGTGACGAAATCGCCATCTGCTTCCTCGGCGACGCCGCCAACAACCAGGGCGTGTTCCACGAAACACTGAACATGGCCGCGCTGTGGAAGCTGCCGGTGCTGTTCGTGTGCGAAAACAACCTCTACGGCATCGGCACCTCGATCGAGCGTTCCACCGCCGTGATCCACCAGCACAAGCGCGTGGCGGCCTACAACATCCCCGCTGCCGAATGCGACGGTCAGGACATCGACATCGTCTACGAACACGCCCGCAAGGCGGTCGATCATGTGCGTGGCGGCAACGGCCCGTACTTCCTGGAACTCATGACCTACCGCTATCGCGGCCACTCCATGTCCGACTCGCGCGGCTACCGCTCGCGCGAAGAAGAAGAACTGTGGAAGCAGCGCGATCCCATCTTCCTGCTGCGCGACCGGCTCATCGCCTCGGGCGACCTGACCATGGAAGCCTTCGAAGCCATCGAAAAAGAGACCGACGCCTACATCGAGAACGAAGTGATCAAGTTCTCCGAAGAGTCGCCCGAACCGCGCGTCGAAGACCTCGAAAAATACGTTTTCGCCGATCGTGAAACCCAGCTCCCGTGGCTCACGGGCAAAGCCGCTTAAGCCTTAAGGACACTACAGCATGGCAAACATCATGTACTGGGAAGCGATCCAGCGCGCCCACGACGAAGAAATGGCGCGCGATCCGCTCGTCATCTGCATGGGCGAAGACATCGGCGTCGCCGGCGGCACCTACAAGGCCACCAAGGGCCTGTACGAAAAATACGGTCCGCTGCGCGTGATGGACACCCCCATTTCCGAAGGCGGCTTCACGGGCCTCGGCATCGGCGCGTCCTTTCTCGGCGTGCGCCCCGTCATCGAAATCATGTCGGTGAACTTTGCGTGGCTGGCGATGGACCAGATGTTCAACTCCGCCGCCAAGGTGCGCTACATGTCCGGCGGCCAGCTCACCGCGCCATGTGTATTCAGGTCGGCCGGTGGTGCCGCGCACCAGCTCGGCGCACAGCACTCGGCGCGCATGGAGAAAGTGTTCATGGGCATTGCCGGCCTGCGCGTCGTCACCCCGTCGAACCCCAAGCAGGCCTACGGTCTGCTGAAGTCAGCGATCCGCTGCGACGACCCGGTGTTCATCAACGAACACGAACTCATGTACAACATGAAGGGCGAAGTGCCCGACGCCGAATACTTCCACCCGCTGGAAGGCTCGGACGTCGCCCGCGCCGGCACCGACGTCACGCTG
>JBEQCD010000050.1:0-18578 GCA_041639515.1 Hydrogenophilales bacterium
CCCCGCCCTCTGGCGCAGCCCACGGTGGCGGGCTGAGGTCGAGGCGTGGCTCTTTCCGGCCCTTGCGGATGCCGGGCGCACCGTCACCGGCCCGCTGGTCCAGGAACGGGTGAGGTTCTGGGCGACGTGAGGGCGAACGTTGATGGACCGGAGTTCGTTCACGAAGTCGGCGGCGTCGTAGCCGCGGTCGGCGCCGAGCGTAATGGAGCGCGGCCGGTCGGCATGGGCATCGATCATGGCCAGTCTGTTGTCTGCCTGCGCCGTGGAGGCAAGCAGCAGCAGGGTGAACAGCAGGCTGCGGGCGTTCATGCGGCGAGGCAGGCGTCCAGACGCGTGCGCACGGTTTCCAGCGGCTCGCAGCCCGAGGCAATGGGTGTCAGGCGGGTGTCCTGTTGCACGATGAGCGAGGGAAAACCGCGCACGCCAGCCACGCGTGTCTGGCGGAAATGCGCCTGGGTGCGCGCGCGGATCGTGTCACTCGCCCACAGGTCGGCAAAGTGCGCGGCGTCGAGCCCAAGCCCGGCGGCCAGTTGTGCGAGGCAGCTGCCCTGCGTGACGTCGCGTCCCCCGGTGTAGAAGGCCGACTGGATGGCCTGGAACATGGGAAAGGGGCTGGCCGCGTCCAGTGCGCCGGCGGCGACCACGGCCCGGCACGCCGGCTCGGTGTCGTATACAAAGTTCGCAGGCAGTGCGTCGTCGAACCGGAATGGTTGGCCGGTGCGGGCGTGTACTGCCTGCCAGTGATGCAGGATGTCGTCGCGCGCGGCAGGGGTGAGGGGGGCGGTTTCGCCTGCACGCAGGCCGCCGAGCACCAGCGCGATCTTCAGGTGTGCGCGCGTGTCGCTGCGCAAGGTGTCGATGGCGGGCGAAAATCCCCAGCACCAGGAACACATGGGGTCGGCAAAATACCAGAGGATGGGTGGGGTCATGGTGCGGTGGGTCCGGGCTGTCCGGTTCCCAGCATAGGCGATGCGCCTATGGCCTGTCGGCGGGGCGGGTATCGTCGTCGGGGCGGGGCGGCGTGTCGTCGTCCATGATCACGCTGTGGCCGGGGCCTTCGAGATCGTCGAACTGCCCGCTTTTGGCCGCCCACAGCATCACCCAGGCGATGCCGCCGACGAGCACGAGACTGATGGGGATGAGGAGCAGGAGGATATCCATGGTGAGCGGTGAGCGGTGAGCGGTAAGGGGTAAGCGGGGTTTGCCGTTTGCAGCTTACCGCTCACCGCCCGCTTTCTTGAATTCCGATAGCCGCAAGGCGTTCAGCACCACCAGCAGCGAACTCGCCGACATGCCGATGCCCGCGATCCAGGGCGTGACATGGCCGAGCGCAGCGGCGGGGATGGCGATGAGGTTGTAGCCCAGTGCCCAGCCGAGATTCTGGCGGATGATCTGCTGCGTCTTGCGCGCCAGCAGCACGCCTTCCGGCAGCGTAGCGAGCCGGCTGCCGAGCATGACCATGTCGGCAGCGGCCTGCGCCACGTCGGCACCTTCGCCCATGGCGATCGAAACCTGCGCGCCGGCGAGCACCGGCGCGTCGTTGATGCCGTCGCCGACCATGGCGACGATGCGGCCCTCGGCTTGCAGCTTTTTCACATAGGCGAGCTTGTCTTCCGGCAGCGCCCCGGCGTGCCAGTCGGTGATGCCAAACTGCCGCGCCGTGGCGGCGACGGCTGCTTCGCTGTCGCCGGACAGCAGGTGCAGGCGGATGCCCTGGCGGCCGAGTTCGGTCAGCGCAGTGCCGGCGTCGGCGCGTGGCGTATCGGCCAGGGCAAACCAGGCGATGAGTCGGGAATCTTGCGTGAGGCCCACCCAGGTGGCTCCGTCTGCGTCCTGTGGTGGCGGAACATCCGGCGCGACGAAGCGCGGCGAACCCAGCCGGTAGCGGTGCGCGCCGATCTGGCCTTCCACGCCCAGGCCAGGCATGTTGCGGATGTCGCTGGCGGACTCAGTAGTGGTCGCGTGCCGGCACAACGCGCGTGCGATGGGATGCTCCGACCCGGCCTCCAGCGTAGCGGCCAACGCGCCGACTGCCTCCGCCGTGTGGCCGCTGAGCGGGACCACGCGGCGCACCGAGAGCTGGCCGTAGGTCAGTGTGCCGGTCTTGTCGAACACCAGATCGGTGGCGCGCGACAGGGTTTCCAGCGCGTGCCCGCGCGTGGTCAGCAATCCCAATCGTGTAAGCCGGCCGGTGCCGGTGGTGAGCGCGGCGGGGGTGGCCAGCCCAAGTGCGCAGGGGCAGGTGACGACCAGCACCGACACCACGATCCACAACGCTTTCGACGGATCGATCAGATACCAGGCCACGCCCACCAGCGCGGTGATCACCAGCAGCAGACCCACGAACCAGGCGGCGGCACGGTCGGCGAGCTGGCCGATGCGCGGTTTTTCGCTCTGCGCGCGGTCGAGCAGGCGCACGATGGAAGCGAGGCGGGTGTCGGCGCCGAGGCGTTCAACCCGGATCACCAGGGGACTTGCCTGGTTGAGGCTGCCGCCGACGACGCGCGCGCCGGCGGCCTTCGACACCGGCAGCGATTCGCCGGTGAGCATGGCTTCGGACACCGCGCTGTCGCCTTCGATCACCACCCCATCGGCCGGCAGGGTTTCGCCCGGCCGCACCAGGATGTGGTCGCCCACCGCCAGCCGCGCGACCGGCAACTGTTCCTCGTCGCGCACCGGCCAGTTCGAGAGGCGCGTGGTGGCGGCGGGAATCAGCTTGACCAGTTCTTCCACCGCTGCCCCGGCACGGCGGCGCGCGTTCATTTCGAGGAAGCGGCCGGTCAGCAGCAGGAAAATGAACATGGTCACCGAGTCGTAGTACACCTCGCCGTGGCCGGAGAAGGTGCTGTAGACACTCGCGACGAAGGCCGTGCCCACACCCAGCGCCACCGGCACATCCATGCCCAGTGTGCGGCGCCTGAGGTCGCGCCAGGCCCCGATGAAGAAGGGCCAGGCCGAATACCCCACCACCGGGATGGTGAGCACGAGACTCGCCCAGCTCATCAGCCGGCGGATCTCGTCGGTCATGTCGGTGGCGGTGTAGGTGGGCAGCGCGTACATCATCACCTGCATCATGCCCAGGCCGGCGATGGCGAGCCGCTTGATGGCGGTGTTGCGCTCTCGCTTGTGGATGTCGTCCGAGCGGCCGGGGTCGAAGGGGTGGGCGACGTAGCCGATGTCGCTGACGGCTTTCAGAATCGCCGAGAGCGGGATGCGGCTGTTGTCCCAGCGTACCCGCGCGCGCCGCGTGGCGTAGTTGATCTCGACCGAGAGCACGCCGGGCAGGCCGGCGATATGTCGTTCGTTCAGCCAGATGCACGCCGCGCAGACGATGTTTTCCAGGATGAGGGCCGCCTCGCGGACGTTTTCCGCCTCGACGCGGACAAAGCTTTCCTGGATTTCCTGCAGGTCGTACAGGCCGAGTTGCGTGAGTTCGACTTCAGCCTGTTGCGGCGTGGCCGGCAGCGCGGTGCGGTGGGTGTAATAGGCCCCCTGGCCGCTGTCGATGATGGTCTGCGCCACCGCCTGGCAGCCGCGGCAGCAGGCCTGATGCGTGGCCGCATCCAGGTGGATGGGGTAGTGCGCCCCCCCGGGGACGGGCAGTCCGCAGTGGAAGCAGCTTGTTGCTTCAGGCAAAAAAGTGGGGGCGTTCATGAGCCCAGGAGAGTCGCTCAAGAATCGCCCCCGAGGAGGACGCTACAACACGACGGGCCCAGGAGAGAGGGTGTGCCCGCCGCAAACGTCAAAGGCTTACATGCTGCGTGTTCAGAAACGGAAGCCGAGACCGATGCCCCACACCACCGGATCAATGTCCAGCGTGGTGAGCTTGGTGCCACCCGACTTGACGTCGGTGTCGATCCAGATTTTTTTGACATCCAGGTTCAGGTAGAGATTTTTTCCGACGGCGATATCCACGCCGGCCTGCAGGGCACCGCCGAAGCTGTTGCGGTCGACAGTCAGACCGGGCGCAAGGTCGACATTATAGAAGCGGGTGTAGTTCACGCCTGCGCCGACGTAGGGTTTGATTGAGGGCGTGACATCAAAGTGGTATTGCACAGTCAGCGTGGGCGGCAGGTGGTTGAGTTTGCCGAGGCTGGTGCCGCCGAGGCTCACTTCGTGGCGGGCTGTGCCGAGGATCAGTTCGACGCCGATGTTGGGCGAGACGAAATAGGTGAAATCGACTTCCGGCGTCCATTCGTCGGACACGTCCAGACCTGCCAGCGTGGGCGAGGTGTCGACGTCCGGCGCGATCTGCACGGCACGGGCGCGCATCATCCAGTTGTCGGCCAGGGCGCTGGCGGGCACGGCGGCGGCAAGGGCAAGGGCAACGAGGGCAGTCTTTTTCATGGTGTGGGCTCCAGGTGATGTCGAATGCGACAGGTAAATATCAAGATATGCAAATCTTAAATAATGAAATGAGCCGATGCAAGGGATTTTTTGCGTCGGTAAGATGCGGACATGAGCGAACGTAGCCAAAACGCCACACTGTTTCCGCCGGTGGATCAGGCCCTGGCCGAGCCCAACGGGCTGCTGGCCCGGGGCGGCGATCTGGCTGTGCCCACCCTGCTCGATGCCTATCGGCACGGCATCTTTCCCTGGTTCAACCCGGGCGAGCCCATACTCTGGTGGAGCCCGGACCCCCGGATGGTGCTGATGCCCGGCGAGGTCAGGGTGACGCGCTCGCTGGCCAAGCGCCTGCGCAATGGCGGGTTTGAATTGCGTGTCGACACGGCGTTTGCCGAGGTGATGCGGGCTTGCGCTGCGCCGCGTACGGACGCGGCCGGCACCTGGATATCGCCGGCCATGATCGCGGCCTACACTCGCCTGTTCGAGGCGGGATATGCCCATTCGGTCGAAACCTGGCGGGAGGGAACGCTGGTCGGCGGGCTGTATGGCGTGGCGATCGGCCGCATGTTCTACGGAGAATCGATGTTCAGCCGCGTGCCGGACGCCTCGAAAGTGGCTCTGGTGCGGCTCGCCCGGCAACTGGCGGACTGGGACTTCGGACTCATCGACTGCCAGATGGAGACCGCGCATCTCGCCAGCCTGGGGGCGCGTACGCTGCCGCGCGCCGACTTCGTTGCACGGCTGGCGGAGTTGGTAAACTTGTCGCACCGGCCCGGGCCCTGGAGTTTCGATGCATCCGACTGAACCGCCGTTCCAGCGCATCCAGTTCTATCTCACCGCGCATTACGATTGCAGCTACCTGCCGGATCAGCGCGCGCGTTCGCAGGTGGCCACGCCCACCCACCTCATCGACCGTCATGCCTACAGCGCGCTCATCCGCGCCGGTTTCCGCCGCAGCGGCCAGTTCACTTATCGCCCGCACTGCGAACACTGCCGCGCCTGCGTGCCGGTGCGCGTGGACGTGGCCCGGTTTGCGCCCAACCGCACCCAGCGCCGTTGCTTCAAGCGCAATGGCAGGTTCGACGCCCGCTTCCTGCCGCTGGATTTCCGGGACGAGCATTACGACCTGTATCGCCGCTACCTTGGCAGCCGTCACGCCGGCGGCGGCATGGACCGCGATGGGCCCGACCAGTACATCCAGTTCCTGCTGTCGTCCAACGTCGATTCGGTGATGGTGGAGTTCCGCGACGGTGACACGCTGGTGATGATCGCCGTGGTCGACCAGATCGACGACGGGCTCTCTGCCGTCTACACCTTCTTCGACCCGGATCGCGGGCAGGACAGCCTCGGTGTCTACGGCGTTCTGTGGCAGATCGAACTGGCCCGGCGACTGGAGTTGCCCTGGCTCTATCTGGGCTACTGGATCGAGGCCAGCCGCAAAATGGCGTACAAAACCCAGTATGCCCCGCTGGAAGGCCTCATCGACGGTCGTTGGCAAGCGCTCGCGGCTCCATGAAAACCGCCTGGCTGGCGTGCCTGTGTGCCGCCCTGTCCGGCTGCGCACTTACCGTAAGCGAACCGCGCGCCCTCAAGCCCATCGAGGGTTTCGTGCCGCTGGCGGCGGAACCGCGTGTCTGGGTCGAGCCGGGTTATGAAACCTATGGCGCGCGCGTGGCGGCCGCCCTGCCGGCCGCCATCCAGAAAGTGGAGGCCGCGCATTTCCTGCGCTTTGCCCAACCGCCGCGCGTGTATGTCTGCGGCAGCGAAGCCTGCTTCAAGCGCTGGGTGCTCACGCCCCGGCTCTCGGCGGCGGTGGTGCCGGACAACCGGCTGATCCTGTCGCCGAATCTGGATGGCCGTGAACGCATGCGCCTGCCGGCGCTGCTCACGCACGAGCTTGCACACCTCCATCTGGGACAGCGCATCGGCCACTATCACAGCACCCTGCCGATCTGGTTTCATGAAGGCTGGGCCTCGCTCACGGCGGAAGGCGGGGGGGCGGAGTTTGCCAGCGATGCCCGGGCGCACGAGGCCATCCGCGCAGGCCGCCGCGTGAACCTCACGGCGCGCGACACGCCCGACCGCCGGCATCGTGCAACGGCCTCGAACCTCTCCATCCACGAGTTCTATCGCCAGTCCATGCAGCTCGTGGCCTGGCTCAAGGCACGCGATGAAGAACGGTTCCGCCGGCTGGTGCTGGCGGTGCAGGACAACGCCGATTTCGAAATCGCGTTCTGGAACGTGTATGGGGCTGCGCCCGCGACCCTGCTGACCGCGTATTACGACGGCGTTCTCGGCGATAATTCCACCACCCAGGCCGCACCGGCTGCCCCGCAACCCCGACCATGACCCCCTATCTCGACCTGATGCGCCACGTGCTCGAACACGGCACGAAAAAAGACGACCGTACCGGCACCGGTACCCTGTCGGTATTCGGCTGGCAGATGCGCTACAACCTGGCGGAAGGTTTCCCGCTCGTCACCACCAAGAAGTGCCACCTGCGCTCCATCATCCATGAACTGCTGTGGTTCCTGCAGGGCGACACCAACATCCGGTACCTCAAGGACAATGGCGTCTCGATCTGGGACGAGTGGGCGGACGCAAACGGCAACCTCGGTCCGGTATACGGCCACCAGTGGCGCACCTGGCCGGCGCGCGACGGCGGCACCATCGACCAGATCAGCGAAGCGGTGAAGACCCTCAAGACCAACCCGGATTCGCGTCGCATCATCGTGTCCGCCTGGAACGTGGCCGACCTCGACCGCATGGCGCTCGCCCCCTGCCATGCCTTCTTCCAGTTCTACGTCGCCGACGGCAAGCTGAGTTGCCAGCTCTACCAGCGCAGCGCCGACATCTTCCTCGGCGTGCCCTTCAACATCGCGAGTTACGCACTGCTGACGATGATGATGGCGCAGGTGACGGGCCTGAAACCCGGCGACTTCGTCCACACATTGGGCGACGCCCACCTCTATCTCAATCACCTCGACCAGGCGCGCGAGCAACTTTCCCGCACGCCCCGCGCCCGGCCGACGATGACACTCAATCCCGACGTGCAGGACATCTTCGGCTTCCGCTTCGAGGATTTCACGCTAGAAGGCTACGACCCGCATCCCGCGATCAAGGCCCCGGTGGCAGTCTAGTGAGCGGTGAGCAGTAAGCTGTGAGCGGAGAAAACATGACACAGAACAAACCGCGCATCAGCGTCATCGCCGCGCTGGCGAAAAACCGCGTCATCGGCATCGAAAACCGGCTGCCGTGGCGGCTGCCGGAAGATCTCGCGCATTTCAAGGCGCTCACGCTCGGGCATCCGGTGCTGATGGGACGTAAGACTTTCGAATCGCTGGGTCGTCCCTTGCCGGGGCGCACCAATATCGTCATCACCCGCAACCCGGATTACCGCCCCGGGGGGGTGACGCTTGCCGCGTCCATACCCGACGCTCTCGCCGCCTGCGCGGGGCAGGACGAAGTCTTTTTCATCGGCGGGGCCGAACTCTATGCCCAGGCCATTCCGCTGGCCGACCGGCTCTATCTCACCGAAGTTGAAATCAATGCCGAAGGCGATGCCTGGTTTCCCGAATTTGATCGCACCGCATTCAGGGAAATCGAACGGCAGTCACACACGGGAGACAAGGCGGATCGCCTGCGCTTTGATTTCGTGACCTACGCGCGCGTGCGCTGAGCAAAAAAAACGGGGCCGAAGCCCCGTTGAAGCAAACCCCAAAACGGATCAGCCGAGCACTTCTGCCCAGATGTTCTGTGCCCAGGATTCGTTGTAGGCGAAGTTCAGTTCGTCGCCCTTGGCTGTCGCACCGCCTTCCGGAGCCGACACGTAACCCTTGCCGGCTTCGAAGCGGAACACGTTGGCCACGTAGCCCGAGGTGGTGTCCGAGGTGGCCGAGTAGCAGGTGTTGGCCACGACCGGAATCGGATCGGGCTGACGGCCGGCCAGCAGTTCGACGATGGCGGCCGCGCACACTTTCGCGTGGTTGGTCGCCATGTGGCCGGACTTCGGCAGGTTGGACAGCACCGAGTCACCGATGACGTGCACGTTCGGCACGGTGGTCGATTCGAAGGTGGCCAGGTTGACTGCGCACCAGATGCCGTTGCTGTCGTTGCGTGCACCGGCCATTTCGCAGACTTCGCCCGCCTTCTGGCGCGGCACCACGTTCAGCACGTCGCCCTTCACGTCGTCGAATTCGGTGGTGACAATCATCTTGTCGCCGTCAACCGCGAAGGGCGCGTTGTTCGGACGGTACTCGATCATGCCGGGGTAGTACGTGTTCCAGGCATTCATGAACAGGCCCTTCTTGGAGGCGATGTCCGGATTGCCGTCGAGCAGGATGATCTTCGACTTGGGCTTGGCCTTCTTGAAGTAGTTGGCGACCATGCAGGCACGCTCGTAGGGGCCGGGGGGGCAGCGATACGGTGCGGTGGGCACCGACATCACGAACACGCCACCGTCAGGCATGGCTTCGAGCTGCTTGCGCAGCAGGGCGGTCTGTGCGCCTGCCTTCCAGGCGTGCACCACCTTGCCGGCGGCTTCGGCTTCACGGAAGCCCTTGACGAAATCGGTCATCACCTCGACGCCGGGGGCAAGCACCAGGCGGTCGTAGGAGACGGTCGAGCCGCCCTTGAGCTTGAGCACGCGCTTGCTGGTGTCCACGCCGACGACGTAGTCCTTGACCATCTTGATCCCGCGCTTGGGCAGGTTGTCGTAGCCGTGGGTGATGTCGTCCATCGTCTTCAGGCCGCCGAGCACCCAGTTGGAGATGGGGCAGGAGACGAACTTGTCGTTCGGCTCGATCAGGGTCACGTCGATGTTCGGGCCCCACTGCTTGAGGTACTTGGCGCAGGTTGCGCCGCCAAAGCCGGCACCGACGACGACGACGTGCGGGTTGCCCTTGGATGCGGTCGGGGCGGACTGGGTGGCACAACCGGTCAGGGCAACTGCGGCACCTGCGCCGGAAACTTTCAGGAAATCGCGACGATTCAAAGTCATGTTCTGTCTCCCTTGCTTATTTCAGGGTCGCGAAGTACGCGCCCATGGCTTCGAACTCGGCGTCGGTATAACCGAACGCGTGACGCTTCATGATCGTGCCTTGGCGGGCACCGGATTTGAAGTCCTTCATCTGCTTGACGAAGTAATCCTTTTCCAGACCGTTGATGCTGGGAATGGCACCGAGGCTTTTTCCACCGGGGCCGTGGCAGGACATGCAGGTCGCCGAAATGGCCTTGGTGTGCATGTCGGCGGCGCTGGCAACGCCAGCCAGACCGAAACCTGCACAAGCTGCGAGCGACAGGGCGATGGTCTTGATTGTCATAAGACTCCTCCAGGAGATTGAGTTGGCGATGCGCCTGGCATCGAAATTCGGGCCAATTCGTTCAGGTTTCTTGGTTACCTGGGAGATAGGCCAACCACATGCACAGGCTTCTCGGTTTCCCATGCAGTGGGCGCATGATTCAGTAGCCAAAAAGTACTGTCAACAAGCAAACTCTTATATAGCGGGGGTTTGCGGCCAGTCGGGATAAAAAAACGCTGCGGATGCAGCGTCTGGAACTACTGGTGGGCACCGGCCTGAAGGGCGCGTTGTCGACCTGCTTCGCGGCTGAGTTTGTCGGCTTCGGTATCCCAGTTCTCGCTGACCCAGCCTCCGAGATTTTCCAGTGCGATCTGTCCCAGGGCGTCGATCCAGCGCGGGTGTTCGTTGAGTGCGGGAATGTAGTGGAAATCCTTGCCGCCGGCGGTGAGGAAGGTTTCGCGTCCTTCCATCGCCAGTTCTTCCAGGGTTTCCAGGCAGTCTGCCGTGAATCCAGGGGCAACGATGTCGACCCGACCCAAGCCTTCGCGGCCCAGGGTCTCCAGGGTTTTGTCGGTGTAGGGCGTGAGCCATTCGGCGCGGCCGAATCGCGACTGGAAGCTGAGGCGGAACTGGTGGGCGTCGAGGCCCAGTGTTTCGGCGAGCAGTCGGCCTGTCTTATGGCATTCGCAGTGATACGGATCGCCCTTGTCGAGCGTGTAGCGCGGTACGCCGTGAAAACTCATCACCAGCACATCGGGGCGGCCGTGCATCTGCCAGTAGTCGCGGATGTTGCTGGCGAGCGCCTGGATGTAGCCGGGGTGGTCGTGATAATGCTTGACCGTGCGCAGCGCCGGCTGGTTGCGCACGCCCTGCAGCCAGGCAAACGCCATGTCGTGGGCGGTGGCCGTGGACGACGCGGCGTACTGCGGGTAAGCAGGCAGCATCAGGATGCGGTCGCAGCCCTGGGCTTTCATGCGCGCGAGCGTGTCGGGAATCGACGGGCTGCCGTAGCGCATGGCGTATTCCACCTGCATGGGTGAAGACACGTGCTCGCCAAGCCAGCCTTTGAGCAGCTTGGCCTGCTTCTCGGTGTGGACCTTGAGGGGCGAACCGTCTGCGGTCCAGATCGAGGCGTATTTCTCGGCGGATTTCTTCGGCCGCGTGTTGAGGATGATGCCGTTCAGGATCAGCCACCAGATCGCGCGAGGGATCTCCACCACCCGGGGGTCGGACAGAAACTGCTTGAGGTAAGGGCGCAGCGCGCCAGCCGTGGGGGCCTCGGGCGTGCCCAGGTTGACCAGAAGCACCCCGGTGCGGGCGGGCTGGCCATGTGTGTATTCCGGTTCTTTCAGGTAAGTCATCCGTGATGCGAGAGCGCGCTCGATAAAAGTTTGGCGGTGATGTCGACGATGGGGACCACGCGTTCGTAGGCCATGCGGGTGGGGCCCACCACACCCAGCGTGCCGACCACTTGTCCGTCGACCGAATAGGGGGCGGTGACGAGGCTGCATTCGTCCAGCGGCAGCAGCTCCGATTCGCCACCGATGAAAACCTGCACCCCGGCGGCCGAACGCGACTGGTCGAGCAGTTGCAGCAGGCCGGTCTTCTGCTCGAAGGCGTCGAACAGGCGGCGCAGATTGCGCATGTTGCCGGAGAGTTCTTCCACGTCGAGCAGCTTGCGGCTGCCTGAAACCACCATGCTGTCCTGGCTGGTATCCAGCGCCTGGCTGCCGGCATCCACCGCTGCTGCCATCAGCCGCGTGATGTCGTCGCGCATCCTGCCCAGTTCGTCGCGCAGCTTGCTGCGCACCTGATCGAAACGGTGGCCGGCAAAGTGCTGGTTGAAGTAGTTGGCGGCTTCGGTCAGCGCCGAGGCGGAGTAGGGGGTGTCGGTGAGGATGACGCGGTTTTCGACCTCGCCTTCCATCGTCACGATGATGAGCAGGATGCGCTTCTCGGAGAGGCTCAGGAACTCGATCTGGCGGAATGCCGGATTGCGGCGGGGCGTCATCACCAGGCCGGCAAACTGCGATAGGTCGGACAGCAGTGAGGACGCCGAGGCGATCAGCCGCTGCGGGTCGGACGCGGCGAGGCTGGTCTCCAGCTGGGCGACTTCCACCTGCGCGAGCGGGCGCACGGTGAGCAGGGTGTCGACAAAGAAACGGTAGCCCCGGGGGGTGGGGACGCGCCCGGCCGAGGTGTGCGGGCTGGCGACAAAACCCATTTCCTCCAGATCGGCCATCACGTTGCGGATGCTGGCGGGTGAGAGGTCAAGTCCGGAATGCTTGGAAAGCGTACGTGACCCCACCGGCTCGCCCTCGGCGATATAGCGTTCGACCAGGGTCTTCAGCAGGATTTGGGCGCGGTCGGTGAGCATGGGGGAATTATATAGGGGAGCGGCAAGCAGCAAGCGGTGAACGGAATTCCCGCTTGCCGCGCACTGCTTGCTACTCACCCCTTATAATCGCGCCTCATGCAAACCCCCTTCCATACCGTCGGCCTGGTCGGCAAATACGACAATCCCGGCATGCATGATTCCGTCTGCCGGCTGGGTGAGTTTCTCCGCGGGCGGGGCCACGAGGTGATGCTGGCCAGCCAGACCGCCGAGCGGCTCAACATCCAGGACTGTCCGCACCGCAACCTGCACGACCTGGCAACCGAGAGCGACGTGGTGGTGGTGATGGGCGGCGATGGCACCATGCTGTCGATCGCACGGGAACTGGCCTCCACCGGCGCGCCACTGATCGGCATCAACCAGGGCCGCCTGGGCTTCCTCACCGACATCACCGTGGACGACATGTTCGACGCGGTGGCCGAGATTCTGTCCGGCCAGTACGTGGCCGAAGAGCGCATCCTGCTCAACGGCCAGATCCGCCGCAACGGCGAACGGGTGTTCGAGGCTACCGCGTTCAACGATGTGGTGGTGGGCAAGGGTGGCTCCGGGCGGCTCATCGACCTGGAAATCGCCATCAACAGTGAATTCGTCTACAGCCAGCGAGCCGACGGCCTGGTGGTGACCAGCCCCACCGGCACCACGGCCTACGCGCTGTCGGCAGGCGGGCCCATCGTGCACCCCACGCTGGAAGCCGTGGCGCTGGTGCCGATCTGTCCGCATACCCTGTCGGCGCGCCCCATCGTCGTCAGCAGCCATTCACGCATCGAACTCACGCTCACCTACGCAGACGACGCGCGCGTGCACTTTGACGGCCAGATGCATTTCGACCTGATGAGCGGCGACCATGTGTGGATCACCCGCGCGAACCGCCCCGTCACCCTGCTGCACCCGCATTCCTACAGTTACTACGACACGCTCCGGCAGAAGCTGCACTGGGGCAAACGGCTATGAACCCGGATAATTCATCAGGCGGCTCTTCGAGCCTACGCGGGTGCTGGCGGTCGTTTTGCGGCATCTTTACGCCCTCGCTTCGCGCCCATAGACCAGGCTATGGGCTTGGCGCGCGTGTGCAAATCTGCGCGCAAAACGCCTCGCCATCATCCCGCATCCTGATGGATTATCCGGGTTGAGCAGTCCATGCTCGTCCATCTATCCATCCGCAATTACCTGCTGGTCGAATCCGTCGAGCTCGATTTCGAGCCCGGCCTGACCGTCCTCACCGGCGAAACCGGTGCCGGCAAATCCATCCTCATCGACGCGCTGGCGCTGGCGCTGGGGGACCGTGCCGAAGGCGGCGTGGTACGACCGGGTGCGCCGCGCGCCGAGATCGCTGCCGAATTCCACATCGCCGGGCTGCCCGCACTCGCGGCCTGGCTCGACACCGCCGGTTTCAGCAGCGAGGACGACGCGCTCATTCTGCGCCGCGTCATCGACGCAGGCGGACGCTCGCGTGCCTTCGTCAACGGCAGCGCCGCCACGCTGGCCCAGCTGAAAGAAGCCGCCGAACACCTGCTCGACATTCACGGTCAGCACGCCCACCACGCGCTCCTGCGTGCCGACACCCAGCGTGCGGTGCTCGATGCCTACGCCCAGGCCGGCGACGCCACCGACGCGGTGGCGGAAGCCTGGCGGCACTGGCAGCGCGCCCGCCAGCGCCGTCAGGAAGCCGAATCCAGTGGCGAGATCCGGCGTATCGAACGCGAAGGCCTGCAACTCGCCGTCGAGGAATTCGCAGCGCTGGGCGACGACCTCGATCGCTGGGATACGCTACAGACCGAACATGCCCGACTGGCGCACGTCACCGCGCTCATCGAAGGCAACCAGGCTTTGCTCGACGGGCTGGACGAAGGCGAGGCGGCGGTGACCGCCCGGCTCGGCCAGCTCGCGGCACGGCTGGACACCATGCGGGCGCTGGACGACAGCCTGGCCGACGTGGCCGGCTTGCTCGAAGCCGCCAGCGCCGACCTTGCCGAAGCCGTGCACGGCCTGCGCCGCTATGCCGGTCAGCTGAACCTGGATCCCGAGCGGCTGGCCGAACTCGACCAGCGCATGGCCGACATGCACAAGCTGGCGCGCAAGCATCGCGTGCAGCCAGACGCATTGGCCACCTTGCGTGACCAGTTCGAAGCCCGGCTGGCCGAACTGGCCGCGAGCGAGGATATCGATACCCTCGCCGCCATGGAAAAACAGGCCGCTCACACCTGCCGCGCGGCGGCAGAACGCCTGTCGGCACGGCGGCGTCAGGCGGCCCATGCGCTGGCCGCCGAAGTCACCACTGCCATGCACGAACTGGCGCTGGCAGGCGGACATCTCGACATTGTGCTGCTGCCCTTGATGGAACCGCGTGCCCACGGGCTGGAAGACATCGAGTTCCGTGTGGCCAGCCATCCGGGCCTCGCGCCGGGGCCGTTGGGCAAGGTGGCGTCGGGGGGCGAACTGTCGCGCATCAGCCTCGCCATTCAGACGGCCCTGTCCGGTGTGGCTGGCGTGCCCACGCTCATCTTCGACGAAGTCGACGTCGGGATCGGCGGCGGGGTGGCCGAAGCCGTGGGCCGGCGGCTGGCGCGGCTGGGCGAAACCCGGCAGGTGCTGGTCATTACCCACTTGCCGCAAGTGGCGGCGCGCGGCGCGCATCACCTGCGCGTGGCCAAGCGCGCCTCGGGCGAGGTGGTGACGTCGGGAATCGAATGCCTGGATGCGGCGGCGCGCGTCGAGGAAATCGCCCGCATGCTCGGCGGGGCCACGCTCACGGCCACCACCCGGCAGCACGCCGCCGAGATGCTCGCCGGTTGAGGTTCCTCGCCTGCCTGCTGCTGGTGTGCCTGGCCGCCACGGCGCGCGCCGAAACGCTCTCCGGTGAGGTCATCGTCGTCATCGACGGCGACACCGTGCTGTTCAAACCCGACCATTACGCCCCGCAGTCGCGCGCTTTCCTCAAGCTTCGGCTGGCGGGCATCGATGCGCCCGAAGCCACGCAACCCGGGGGCGAGGCAGCGACGCGTGCGCTCTCACAGCTCGCGCTGAAACGCCGCGCCACCTTCGACGGCCGTGCAAGCGACCGTTACGGACGGCGTGTCGGCTGGCTGGCGGTGGGCGACCTGGATGCCAGTGCCCACCTGGCGGAACAGGGGCTGGCCTGGGCGTCACGCGACGCCCCGTCTGCCCTGCGTCGCCGGGTCGAGTCAGCCCGCGAAGCCCGGCGCGGCCTGTGGGTTGACCCCGAGCCCATGCCGCCGTGGGTGTGGCGGCGAATGCAATGACTCAGTCGGGGCGTGGGCGGCCGTCAGGCAGCGCAGCATGGCACTCCTGGAATACGCGCGCCGTGCAGTGTGTGCAGATTGCGCTGTCGAGCCGCGCGTAGATGGCGTGAATCGCCTCGCCCTTATGGCGGAAAATCTGGTCCTCGCCGACGGCATCCACCTGCCCGCTGCGCTTCAGCATGTCGCACAGGTCCGGCTGCACCCCCACCAGATAGAGCCCGCCACCGAGCCGCCGTCGCCGCCGGGCTTCCTTGGCCAGCAGTTCGGCACCGGCCAGATCGACAAAGCCGATGGCGCGTGAAGAAACCAGGAGATGCTTTTTCTGCGGGTCGGCCTCGTCGACGTTGCGGAACGATTGCTGCACGTGTTCGACCGCCCCGAAGAAAATCGAGCCTTCCACCCGCAACAGGGTCAGCTGCGGACAGGTGGGTGCGTCTGCCGCAGCGGCCGGCACAAATTTGCGGCGCGGGTTGTCGCGTTCGTTTGGCGCAGGTGCCAGCTCGCGGATCGACGGCTGCGAGGTGCGCGACAGATAGAACAGCAGCGACACCAGAATACCCAGGAAGATACCTTTTTCCAGATCGATGAGCGTACCGATGAAAGTCAGTGCCAGCACCAGCCGTTCGCGTTTGTGGCGCTTGATGATTTCGCCGATATGGTGAAAGTCAATGAGGCTCCAGGCCACGATGAACAGTATGGCCGCCATTGCCGGCACCGGCAGGTAGGCGGCCAGCGGCGCGATGAGTAGCACGATCACCAGCAGGAAACCGGCTGAGAGCGCGGCGGCCAGAGGCGTTTTTGCGCCCGATGCGAAGTTCACGCCGCTGCGGTTGAACGAGCCGCTTGACGCGTAGCTGGAGAAGAAACTGCCCGCCACGTTGGCCAGGCCCTGGCCGATGAACTCCTGGTTGCTGTCGATGCGCTGGTCGGATTTGGTGGCGACCGAGCGGGCAATCGCCACGGCTTCGGTCAGGGCGAGGATGGCCACGATGGTGGCCGGGAACAGCGTGCTCTTGATGGCAACCCAGGAAAAATCGGGCAGCGACAGGGGCGGGAAAGACGCCGCCAGCGCGCCAACCGTGCGGATGCCTGTGCTGTCTGCGCCGATTTCGTAATTGACCAGGGCGGCGAACAGGCTGCCCACCACCATGGCAACGATCATGTAGGGCAGCTTTTTTAAATAGCGTTTTGCCAGGATGCCGGACACCAGTGTGACGAGGCTGACCGCGAGGACCCATGGCTCGATTTCCAGCAGGTGTGTGCCGAAGTGCAGGATGACTTCATGAAAATGTGCGCCGCGCGGAATCTCCACCCCGAAAAAATTCTTGATCTGGCTGCTGGCGATGAGTAGCGCCGCGCCCGCCGTGAAGCCGACGATGACCGTATGTGAAATGAAGTTGACCAGCGAACCCAGCCGGGCGAGCCCCATGGCCAGCTGGATCAGGCCGGCGATCAGCGTGAGCGTGAGGACCAGGCCGATGAACTGCGGCGTGCCGGCCTCGGCCAGCGGACTGATGGACGCGAACACCACAATCGAAATGGCCGTGGTGGGACCCGAGACGAGGTGCTTGCTCGACCCCCACAGCGCCGCTACCACGACCGGGATCATGGCGGCATACAGGCCGTATTCCGGCGGCAGGCCCGCAATGGTGGCAAAGGCCACCGCCTGCGGCAGCACGATCAGCGCGCCGGTTATGGCGGCGATGGCATCCGCTTTCAGCGTGCCCTGGGTGACCTCCGGCCACCACCTCAAAAAAGGCAGCAGGCGATATAACCAGAGGGGGCAGGCTTTGAGATCGATCATGCGGCTTCCAGAAGCATATTAGTGGATAACGTTATAACTCTTTGTCATAAAACGATTTTTTCAGGATCGCACTGGGTGGAGTCCTGCCTGTGGGCCCTATAATCGATTCAAACCCTGCACAAGACAGGGTCGAACGACAACCCAACCAGAGAGAGCGAGGAAGATGAAACCCATCAGCATGACGCTATTCGCGTCCGCGCTGTTGGCGGTGGCGCTGCCGGTTCAGGCGGCGGGCGACCCCAAGGCCGGACAACTCAAAACCTCGATGTGCGCCGGGTGCCACGGCATTCCAGGCTGGCGCACGGCCTATCCCAGTGTCTACAGCGTGCCCAAGCTGGGGGGGCAACACGCCGATTATATCGTCGCAGCGCTCAAGGCCTACAAGACCGGCGAACGCGATCACCCCAGCATGAAGGGAATTGCCGGCAGTCTGTCCGAGCAGGACATGGAAGATCTCGCCGCGTACTACGCATCGTCCTATAGCGGTCCGGCCAAATGAGGAGCCCCGACATGATCCGTCCCCTGTTCCTCCTCGCCGCCTGTCTGCTGGTGTCGCCCGTCCACGCCAAGGGCAATGCCGAAGCGGGCAAGGCCAAGTCCGCAGCCTGTGCGGCCTGTCACGGGCAGGTTGGCGTGAGCGAAGTGAGCAACTTCCCCACGCTTGCCGGCCAGCACCGCGATTACCTCTACCATGCGCTCAGGGATTACAAGTCGGGCAAGCGCAAGAATCCGATCATGGCCGGGCAGGTGGCCAGCCTGAGTGACGCCGACATGGCCGATCTCGCCAAGTACTACTCGCAGTTGCCCGGCCTCACGCTCAAGTACTGAGTACAGACACTGCAAGGCAAACGGGGCGGCTTGGGTGAGCTGAGATGTAGGGCGGCAGTGCGGGGTTGTTGCCGCTTCAGCGGCTTTACAACCCCGGCCTCCCCTTTACGGGGGCCACCTTGCTGCCGCAACGGCTGGCGGAGTACGAAGATGTCGGGAAGGGATTACCGACCTACGGCAAGCTGAGCATGAGGCCTGGACAGGCAAACGGGGCGGCCGAGGCCGCCCCGTTTGCTTGGATATGTGGGGTTCAGTGTGCGCTGATGCGGTTGCGCCCGGCCTGCTTGGCCGAGTAGAGCGCCTGGTCGGCCATGCGCACCAGTGCGTCGGTATCGGGCGTGTTGTCGTGTCGGGAAGATACGCCGACGCTGATCGTCACCCGGCCCTGGCCCGCACCGATGGTGAGGGGATGGTTGGCGAGCGTGGCACGCAAGCGCTCGGCGGAAAGCACGGCCGCCTTCAGGTCGGTGTTGGGGCAGATGACGAGGAATTCCTCGCCTCCGATCCGGCAGACGCTGTCGCCCCGCCGTGCAGATTTGCGCAGCACGTCGGCGACTTCGCGCAGCACATGATCACCGGTGGCGTGGCCGTAGGTGTCGTTGATCTGCTTGAAATGGTCGACGTCGATCACCATCACGGCGAGC
>JBEQCD010000051.1:0-18288 GCA_041639515.1 Hydrogenophilales bacterium
GATTGCCGATGAGTTTTTCGATGTCCTTGAGGTAGCGCGTCTCCGATTCGCTCACCAGAGAGATCGCCTCGCCCTTTGCGCCGGCGCGGCCAGTGCGGCCGATGCGGTGGACGTAGTCCTCGGCGTTGTGCGGGAGGTCGTAGTTGACCACGAAGGGCAGCGCTTCGATGTCGATGCCGCGCGCAGCGACGTCGGTGGCGACCAGCACGCGGATGGTGCCGGACTTGAAGGCGTCGAGGGCCTTGATGCGTTCCTGCTGGGTCTTGTCGCCGTGAATGGCGTCGGCGTGCAGGCCCAGCTTGTTGAGTTCGTTGGCGAGCCGGTTGCAGCCCAGTTTCGTTCCGGTAAACACCAGCACCTGGCTGAGGTCACGACTCTTGATGAGATGCGACAGCAGCTGACGCTTGCGCTCGTGATGCACCGGATGCACCACCTGCGTCACCGTCACCGCCGTGGTGTTGCGCGCCACTTCGATGAAGGTGGGCGTGTTGAGGATGCTGTCGGCGAGCTTGCGGATTTCTTCCGGGAAGGTGGCCGAGAACATCATGTTCACGCGCTGCGCCGGCAACAGCGCGACGATGCGCTTGAGGTCGGGCATGAAGCCCATGTCGAGCATGCGGTCGGCTTCGTCGAGCACCAGGGTGTTCACCTGGCCGAGCGAAAGCGTCTTGTTCTGCACGTGGTCGAGCAGGCGTCCCGGCGTGGCGACGAGCACTTCGATGCCGGTCTTGAGGATGGGAATCTGCGTGTTGATGTTGACACCGCCGTAGACGACCAGCGAGCGGATCGGCACATGCTTGCAGTAGGCGTTGATGCTTTCTTCGACCTGGATGGCGAGTTCGCGCGTGGGCGTGAGGATGAGCGCGCGGATGGGATGCTTGGCCGGCGAGGTGCTGGTGTTGGCAAACGGCAGCAGGCGCTGGATCAGCGGCAGCGCAAAGGCGGCGGTCTTGCCGGTGCCGGTCTGCGCCGCGCCGAGGATGTCGCCACCCTGCATGGCCAGCGGAATCACCTGTTCCTGGATCGGCGTCGGAGTGGCGTAGCCCATGTCGTCGAGGGCACGCAGGATGTCGGGCGCGAGCCCGAGTTCAGCAAAAGTGGTCAAAGTCTTATCCAATCGAAACTCGTCCGCTCACAGGCGGATCCAGTCAAACCCCGAGGTCTGGCACGCCACGCGCACTTCGTCTGCGTCGCAGCCCAGCACATTGGCCAGCGCGGTTTGCGCCAGCGCATTGGTGTTGTTCTTCTTTGATACATGTGCGGCCATCACGCACTGCAGGCCGTTGTGCTTCAGTTTGTCCAGCAGCGCGGCGGCCTGGCCGTTTTCCAGATGGCCGAAGCGCCCACCCACCCGGCGCTTGAGGCTCACCGGGTACGGGCCGTTTTCCAGCATGCCGGCGTCGTGGTTGCACTCCAGCACCAGGGCATCGACGCCGTCGAGCATGGCCTCGACATGCGGCGTGACGCAGCCCAGGTCGGTGAGCACGCCGAGCCGGCGGTTACCGTCGCCGAACACGAACTGCACCGGCTCGCGTGCGTCGTGCGGCACCGGAAACGGCTGGATCTCGAGTGCGTCGACGGCGAACCGGGCGTGGCTGTCGATGACGCGAACCTCTACCCCCTCCAGATCCTGCGCCATGGCGCGGGTACCGGCCGTGAGCCACACCGGCAGGCCGAACTTGCGGGCCAGCCGCCCGACGCCGCCGATGTGATCGCTGTGTTCGTGCGTCACCACAATGCCGGCCAGTTCGCTGGCCTGCAAACCCTGCCGGGCGAGCCGGGCCACACAGTCGGCAAGGCCAAAGCCGCAGTCGAGCAGCACGCGGGTGGAGCCGGCTTCGACCACGAGGCCGTTGCCTTCACTGCCGCTGCCCAGGCTGCAGAAACGCACCGCGCCTGCCTTACTTCAGTTCCTTCTGCAGCAGGTTGACGATGCGGTTCTGCGTGCCCGCATCCGCACCCGTCACCGACACGCGCGACTTGTCGCCTGCCTCGGTCACCACCACCTGCACCTGCGGCGAGGTCTGCGGCTTCTTGCTTTTCCAGAAGGCGAACTTGGCGAGGATGCCGTCGTCGCGCTTGCTGTCGTTGTCGGCATCCGGATCGATGTAGCGCACGAAGTACACGCCCTTGGAACGGTCACGGTCTTCCACGGCAAAGCCGACACGGTCGAGCGCAAGGCCGACGCGACGCCAGGCGCGGTCGAAGCCTTCGTCCATTTCCAGGCTGCTGGCTCCGCCGTCCTTGACGATGCGCGCCTGCTCGGGCGTCTGCTGCCTGGCCAGCAGGGTGTCGGCGCGTGCGTCTTCCACCCCGAAGCGCAGCATCAGGCGACGCAGCATTTCGGCTTCGAGTTCGGGGTCGGCGGGACGCGGCTGCCACACGGTCTTGTCTTTGCCTTCGGTGGCGTACACCTCGATCATGCCGCGATGGCTCAGGTAGATTTCGGTGCCATCCTTGCCCTGTTCGATGCGGGTGCGGAACTTGTCGCGTTCGGCCGTGGAGTACAGGCCGTCGAGCACCTTGCCGAGTGTGCGGCGGATGGCGTCCTGTGGAATCTTGGCGCGGTTTTCCGCCCAGTCGGTTTCGATCACGCCGGTTTCGGGCGACTCGATGTTCACGATGAAACCGGTTTCCTGCCAGAAATCCTTGATCACCGGCCACACCTGCTGCGGCGTGGCGTTGACGACCAGCCAGCGCTGCGTGCCGGCGCGTTCGATGCGGGCCTTGTCCTGCGCGGGCAACAGGGTCTGTGTGCCGGCCGGCGTCACCTTGCGTTCGCGGTCGTAGGTGGAGAGCGTGGCGGTGCCGCTGCCCTGGGTGTCGGGAATGGCGTAGCGGTTGTCGGAAGACGGCGCGACGAGGTCGGGCGGCAGTTCGAGCGTGGGGGCTTTCTGCGCGGACTTGTAGTCGATTTTCTTGGTTTCGATGATGCCGCAGCCCGCAACGAGCGAGGCAGCCAGAACGAGGGACAGATAACGCATGGGCATCCTTTTTACATCAGACCGGCGTGGCGCATCGCCTCGCGCAGGGTTTCGTGGTGCGTCGCGGAGAGCGGCGTGAGGGGCAGTCGCACGCCGGCAGGCATCCGTCCGAGCTGCGACACCGCCCACTTGGCGGGAATCGGGTTGGCTTCGACGAAGAGCTTGCTGTGCAGCGGCAACAGCTTGTTGTTGATTTCGCGACCGTGCGCGAGGTTCCCGGCAAACGCGGCTTCACACATCTGGTGCATGAGTTTCGGCGCGACGTTGGCCGTCACCGAAATCACGCCGTGTCCACCCAGCAGCATGAAGGGCAGGCCCGAGGCATCGTCGCCGCTGTAGAGCGCAAAGTTGGCCGGTGCGCGCCGCAGCAGGTCGGACGCGCGCTCCATGTTGCCGGTGGCGTCCTTGAGGCCGATCACACCGGGCACCTGCGCGAGTCGCAGCGCCGTGTCGTTCGCCAGATCGGCCACGGTGCGGCCGGGGACGTTGTAGAGAATGAGCGGCAGGTCGACCGACTCGGCGATGGTCTTGTAGTGCAGGTACAGACCTTCCTGCGTGGGCTTGTTGTAGTAGGGCACGACCGAGAGGCCGGCTGCCGCACCCGAGGCTTTTGCACAGGCGGTGAGTTCGACGGCTTCGCGGGTGGAGTTGGCACCGGTGCCCGCAATCACGGGCACGCGGCCCGCCGCCTGTTCGACGGTGGTGCGGATGAGCTGGCAGTGCTCGTCGAAATCGACCGTGGGCGACTCGCCCGTGGTGCCGACGATGACAATGCCGTCCGTGCCTTCGGCGATGTGCCAGTCAACCAGGCGACGCAGGGCATCGAGGTCGAGCGCACCGTCCTCCGACATGGGCGTGACAAGTGCGACCAGGCTGCCCCGGATCATTTTCATTTCCGACATGGTGGTTCCGCTTGCCCGAACCGGGCGGGATGAACGATAAATCTCAGCATTTTAATCTATATAACTGCCCAAAACCCTATCGGATGCCCGTCAATGCGGCGAACCAGAGGCTCATCTGCGCGAGCCCGTCGCTCATGCCTCGCGCAATCACGGGCACGGCAACGACCCACGCCGCCAGCAGGCCCACGGCGGCCAGTCCCAGGCCCATCGAAAACATGTCCAGACCGGGCGTGGTGCGCGCCAGCACAAAGAACGCCAGCTGGATCAGCAGCGCCAGCGCCAGCAGCGGCAGGGCCAGCGCCGCGCCGGTGGCAAACAGCCAGCCGGCCGACTCGCCGACGCTGCGCAGGCTGTCCACTGCGGGCAGCATCGCCACGGGCATCACCGCAAAACTCTCGCGCAGGGCGGCAACCACCAGCAGATGCCCGCCCGCGCCCAGAAACGCCAGCACCGCCAGCCAGCCAGCCAGTGCCCGCCACGCGGCGTCCGAGGTTTCGCCCTGCGCCGGCGTGAGCGTCAACAGGCCGGCGGTGGCCGTGTGTCCGGTCCACAGCACCACCAGCCGCGCCAGCGTGAAGACCACAGCCACGGCCAGCGCAAGCCCCGCGCCCCAGAGGATTTCCAGCGCCAGCATGGGCAACACGGCCACGCCCAGTGCCGACGCGGGCGGCGTGGCCAGCCCCGGGGCCAGCGCGGCGGCGAGCGCGGCCGCCAGCATCAGGCGTCCGCCCACCGGCAGGCGTGCCAGCAGCGGGTCGAACAGCGCCCAGCCGGCCAGCCGGGCAAAGGCAAACACCCAGGCCATGAGCGCGGCTTCGGTCAGCGGCATCATTCGATCAGGGCAGGAAAATCCGTGAGCAGCGTGCGCGCGAAATCGACGACGAGGCCGCTCATCCAGCCCCCCAGCAGGGCCAGCAGCAGGACCACCACGATGAGCTTGGGCACGAAGGACAGCGTCGGTTCGAGTATCTGCGTGGTGGCCTGGAAGAGGCTGATGACGAAAGCCACGGCCAGTGCGGCCAGCAGCACCGGCGCGGCCACAGTAAGCGTCAGCCAGAGGGCGTCGCGCGCGAGGTCTTCCATCAGAAACTTCCGATCAGCGAGCCGACCAGCAGGTGCCAGCCGTCCACGGCCACGAAGAGCAGCAGTTTCAGCGGCAATGACACCAGTTGCGGCGGCAGCATGATCATGCCGAGCGCGGTGAGCACGGCGGCCACGACGAGATCGATGACCAGGAAGGGCAGGATGACCATGAAGCCGATCTGGAACGCGGTTTTCAGTTCGCTGGTGAGAAAGGCCGGTGCCAGCGCGGCCAGCGGCACGGTTTCCGCGCGCTTGGGGTCAATGCTGGCGTCGCCGTCGATGAACAGCGCCAGGTCTTCGGCGCGGGTCTGCCGCAGCATGAAGGTCTTGAGCGGTTCGGCCGCGCGGGCGGCGGCCGCATTGAACTCCAGCGTACCGGCCAGATAGGGCTGGTAGGCCTCGGCATCGATTTTTTTCAGCGCCGGGGACATCACAAATATCGTCAGCAGCACCGCCAGCCCTGTGAGCACCAGATTGGGCGGCGCATTGCCCACGCCCAGACCCTGGCGCAGCAGGTAGAGCACCACGGCGATGCGTGCGAACGCAGTAAACGCCAGCAGCAGCGCCGGCAGGAACGGAAACAGCAGCAGCCAGGGCAGGCTCGCGCCCGGCACGCCGATGACCTGCCCGCCCGCGCCCGGCGTAACGGCCAGAAGCGGCACGCTGGGGTCGGCAGCCAGCGCCGGCAGGGCGAAGCCGGCCAGCATCAGGCCGGCCACTCGGAGGAGGATGGCGAAGGGGCTCATGCCACCCCGCTTCCGCTGTCGGCCGGCTTGGGCTGGCTGTGCAGCAGGCGCACATTGCCGCCCCCCACCCCCAGCAACAGCCAGGTGTTGTCGACTTCGACGACGACGACGCGTTCGCGCGCACCCACCGCCGTCGATCCCACCACCTTCACCACGCCCTGCGCGGCCATGCCGGGCAGGTAGCGGCGGGCCAGCCAGGCCAGCGCAACGAAGCCGCCGAGTATGAGTACCAGCGCCAGCAGCACGGTGAAGGTGCCGCTGACCGCATCGGCCGCCCAGGCGGTCGCCGGCAGGGCACAGAGGAGGAATGCTGCTGGTTTCATGACGTGATGATCTCCCTTGCCCAGCGCTGCATCTGGGCTGTCGATGACGGCAGGTCGAGTGCCAGGGCCTTGTCCGCATCCGATGCCGACAGCCGCCAGGCGAGTCCGCCCGGCAGCCCTGCCGGCGCATCCAGCCAGCGCTCGGCCAGCACGGCGTCGAGCGTGTGCAGCAAGGCGCGCGGCACGTGCGACCCGCCCTGCCCGCCCACACCGGCCAAGGCAATACTGTGTGCGTCCATGCCCTGCCGGCGCGCGAGCCACAGGCTGGCAAGCGCCGGGCTCACCCACCAGCGCGGGCGCATAGCGGGCGAGGCGGCGGTGCTGCACGGCAGCAACCGCATGGGCATGCGCAGCCGCGCCCCCAGGGTCAGCGCCAGCCCCTGCCCAAGGCGGGCGGCAAACTCGTCGGCCCGTCCGGCCGGGTCGTCGCCCATGGTTCCGGGGCCGAATGCCGGGTGGGCCGGCAAGGGCTGCGCAAGGAACGCCACTTCTTCGGGCGACAGGTCGAGCAAGGGCATCAGCGTCTCCGTCCACCATTCTGCTGATGCATGCGTTCGACCAGTTCGTCGTGCTGACGCTGTTCGATGCGGCGTTCGGCGATGGCGACTTCGGCCTGGTGGCGCGCTTCGAGCAGGCGCAGCGCCTTGACGCGGTTTTCTTCCGCCAGCCAGGCGTTGAGCCGCGCCTGCCATTCGGCGTGGGCGGCGTCGATGGCGGCCTGTGCGGCCTGCATTTCGCCGGTCTGCGCCTGTTGCAGGCGGCTGGCTTCGCGCACCTGCGAGGCCGGCACACCGCCCTTGAGGTCGAGCGCAAGCAGGGCAATGTGCGCATCGCGCAGGGCGGCGAGCTGCACCTGCCGGCCGCGCGCACGCAGCCACACGCCGTGCGCGTGCTTGACCCCGCGCGACAGGGTTTCGCTGCGCCGCTCGGCGAGCTGGAGCACGCGGGCAAGCGCGAACGGTTTCATTCGAGCACCTCGGCCAGGGCGTCGCGGGCGTCTTCGAGCGTGGCGCGCTCGCGCATGCCCTGCATCAGGTACTGCTGCATGCGCGGATACAGCCGCACGCCTTCGTCGAGCACCACGTCGGCCCCCGGCACATACGCGCCCACGGCCAGGAGATCGCGGCTGCGCATGTAGCGCGAATACAGATACTTGAAGCGGCGCGTGCGTTCGAGTGCCTCTTCAGACAGCAAATCAGGCTGGGCGCGGCTGATCGAGGCTTCGACGTCGATGGCGGGATATTGCCCGGCGTCGGCCAGATCGCGGGACAGCACGATGTGGCCGTCGAGGATCGCGCGCGCGGCGTCGGCAATGGGGTCCTGCTGGTCGTCGCCTTCCATCAGCACGGTGAAGAAGGCCGTGATCGACCCGCTGCCGCTGCGGCCGTTGCCGGCGCGTTCGGCGAGTTGCGGCAGCTTGGCGAACACCGACGGCGGATAGCCCTTGGTGGCGGGCGGCTCGCCGATGGCCAGCGCCACCTCGCGCTGCGCCATGGCATAGCGCGTGAGCGAATCCATGATGAGCAGCACATGCTTGCCCTGGTCGCGAAAATATTCGGCGATCGACATGGCGTAAGCCGCGCCGTTCAAGCGCATCAGCGGCGGATGGTCGGCGGGCGCGGCCACCACCACCGCGCGCGCCATGCCCTCGTTGCCGAGGATGCGGTCGATGAATTCCTTCACTTCGCGGCCACGCTCGCCGATGAGGCCCACCACCACCACGTCGGCTTCGGTGTAGCGCGCCATCATGCCGAGCAGCACGCTCTTGCCCACGCCACTGCCGGCAAACAGACCCAGTCGCTGGCCGCGCCCCACGGTGAGCAGGCCATTGATGGCGCGCACGCCCACGTCCAGCGTCTGCCGGATCGGTGCGCGTTCGAGCGGGTTGATCGGCCGGCTGTAGAGCGGCACGCGGCGTTCCAGCGACAGCGACCCCATGCCGTCGAGCGGCCGGCCCGCACCATCGAGCACGCGGCCGAGCAGGCGCTCGCCCACCGGCACCTGGCGCACGCGGTCCTGCGCCCGGCGGCGCGGGATGTAGCGCAGGCCCAGGCGCGGCGGCTGCGCCGCCATCGGGTTGTCGGGAATGACGCGCGCGCCGGGCATCACGCCGTAGATGTCGGTGGCCGGCATGATGAACAGGCGGTCGCCGGCAAAGCCCGCGACTTCCGCCTCGATGCTCTGCCCACCAGGAATCTGGATGTGGCACTGGCTGCCCACCGGCAGGCGCAGACCCACGGCTTCCATCACCAGCCCCGACACGCGGGTGAGCCGGCCGCTGGTGGCAATCGGCGTGGCCCAGCCGACCGCGCGCCGGCAATCGGCGAGGTATTCGCGCAATCGGACGGTACGGTCAGCCATGCGATAACATCCCAGACAATCCATTAGGCGGCCTGCGGCCTACGCGCGCGCTGGCGGTCGCTTTGCGACGCCTCGTGCCCCGTGCTTCGCGCCCATAGGGGCGCCTTGGAGCGTCGGCCGAGGGGCCCCGCTTGCGGGGATCGGCCAGCGCAGAGGATGCCAGCGACCGCGCACACGACGCCTGCTTCCCGCTACGGGGTCGCATCCCCAATGGGGCCCCTGCTCCGCCCTTCGCGGTCGTGCTATGGGCTTGTCGCCCGTGCCCCGATTCGTTCGCAAACCGCCTCGCCATCATCGCGCGTCCTAATGGATTATCCGGGATCATTCCAGCCAGTTGAGATTGGAGCCGAGCACCTGCACCACCTGCCGCCAGCGCGCCGGCAGCGTGGCGTCGAGGTCGCCCTGCGAGGTTTCGATGAGGCAGCCGCCGCGCACGATGCGGGCATCCTCGACGATGCGCAGGCGCGACTTGTCGAGCACGCCTTCGAGATGTGGGCGCACCAGTGCGGCGTCGTCCGGATTCAGCAGCAGGCGCGATTCGCGGCTGGTCTCCGCCATCTGCTTCAGGGCCAGGTTCACCACGTCGAGCAGACGCTCCGGGCGGACGGACAATTCGCCCGCCACCACCTGGCGCGCCACGTCGAGCGCGAGTTCGAGCACCATGTCGGCGAGGCGGAAATCGAGGTTGTCGAGGGTGGACGAAAAGCTCTCGGCCAGCTGGCGCATCCGCACCGCGTTGGCATCGATTTCGGCGCGTCCGGCGGCCACACCCTCGGCGTAGCCTTCGGCGCGGGCGGCTTCGCGCAGCCGGGCGCATTCTGTCGCCACGTCTTCGGTTGCCGCAGGCGCGGCGTCCGGCACGGCGGCCAGCGGTGATTCCCACTGGTCGAATGCCGAGGGCGCGTCGTCGCGCGTGCTCATGTCAGTGCCTCCTCATCGAAACGGATCGCGCCTTCGGCAGCCAGCGCGCGCAGCACCGCCGCTGCTTCGTGCTGCGCTGCCTGGATGTCGGTGACCGGCACCGCACCCAGGGTGTCGAGATCATCCTTCATGCGCAGGGCCGCAGACGGGCTCATCACGGCCGACAGGGCCGCCAGCGCCTGACCATCGCTGCCCTTCAGGGCCAGCAGCAGGGTACGCGCGCCCACCTGGCGCAGGAACAGGCGACGGCCCTCTTCCGAGACGCGGGCAAGGTCGTCGAATTCCAGGGCGCGGGCACGCAGCCGTGCTGCCAGGCCGGCGTCGGCGCTGTCGAGCTGGGCGAGCGTAGCCGCTGCCGCGCCACCGCTCATGCGGTCGAGCAGGCTGGCCGCCGTCGCCTCACCCGACTCGGGCACGGCGGGTGCCAGGCTGGCCAGCCAGTCGTCGAGTTCCGTGAGGGTTTCCGCGCCCGGCGCGGTGCGGTGCGCCAGTTCGGCCAGCGTGGCGGCCCGTGCAGCGGCCGGCAGGATATCAAGCGTGGCGGCGGCCAGGTCGCGCGGCAACTGGGCCATCACGGCGGCCATCAGCGCGGGTGGTTGCGATTCCAGCAGGCCCGCGAGCTCGGCCGGTTCGCGCCAGGCCAGATTCTCCAGCGCCTGGGCCCCCGCCGCCCCGAGGCGACGCTGCATCGCCTGGGCACGCTCCGGTGGCCAGGCACGCGTCAGCGCGTCGTCGAGAAAGCGCGCGGTGTCGGCGGCAAAGCCGGTCTGCCCGGCCGCCTCGCGGGAAAATTCGTGCAGCACGGTGCGCACGCGTTCACGCGGCAACACCTCCAGCGCGCGCATGGCCTGCCCCAGCCGCGACACATCGAGCGGCGAGAGGTAGCGAAACACCGCCGCCGTGGCCTCTTCCCCCAGCGCCAGCAGCAGGGCAGCGGATTTTTCGATGCCGGCCTCGCTCATGCGCGCATCCACAGTTTGATCACGTCGGCCGTCACGCGGGGATTGTCGAGCGTCTGGTCGCGCGCGGCGTCGAGCAGCGTGTCGAAATCGTCGGCGGCTTCCGCCACTGCCACAGCGGGCCGGCGGCGCGACCAGGCCCAGCCCGCCGCCCCTGCCAGCACCAGCAGCAGGGCCAGCGCACCGAGCAGACGGGGGTCGGCTGCCGGTGGGGTGTCCTGCGCGCGCAGCGGCGGAATTGAGACCGGACGGGCATCCGCAGCGGCTTCGGGCTGGGCGGGCACAACGGCATCTGCGACCGGGGGCTCGACGGCATCCTGCCCCTGCCCGGCAGCCGGCAGCACATAGACGTTGAGGGTGTCGCCGCGTGCGGCGGTGTAGCCCAGTGCCTGCCGCGCCAGTTGCGTGGCCCGCAGGCGCACCTCGCGTGTCGCCTCGAAATCCAGCACCACAATGGCGTCCAGACGCGCCAGCCGGCCTTCCGGCAGCAGGGTGGTCTGCACGGTTTTTTCCAGTGGCCGGGTCTGGCCGCCGACGGTGACGTTGCGCACGCGTTCGACCGTGCGACGCGTCTCGCTGTCGTCGAGCGTGGCCGTCACCTGCACGGTGACGCGGTCCGCGCCCAGCCAGGGCGCAAGCACGGCGCGCACGCGCTGCGCCAGTTCGCGCTCCAGCGCCATGCGCGGCGATTCAACCGTTTCGGCCGCTGCCGCGCTGTGCTGCATCCCGCGCGGATCGAACACCTGCACGTCGCTGCGCGCCAGACGCGGCACGCTGGCCGCCACCAGGGTCTGGATGGTCGCCACCTGCTCCGGCGACAGGCTCGCACCCGGCTGCAGCCTGACCAGCACCGCCGCCGTTGCCGGCGTGGCATCACGCAGGAAAGGCGACACCTTGGGCAGGGCCAGGTGAACGCGCGCAAACTCGACCGGTTCCAGCGTCTGCACCGAACGCGCCAGTTCGGCTTCGAGCGCACGTTGCAGGCGCTGCTGCTCTTGCTGCGACGACGCGCCAAAGCGTGGCGCGTCTTCCGCCTGGGCACGCATGGCTTCGTCAGTGCGCGGCAGACCCTGTGCCGCCAGCCGGTAACGTGCGACATGCACCGCCTCGGCCGGCACTTCGATGCGGCCGTCCTCGGCCGACAGGCGATAGGGAATGTCGAGCTGGTCGAGTGCCACGAGGACTTCGCCACCGGCACGATCGGACAGTTTGGGATAGAGCACCCGGTATTCCGCCGGGTTGAACCAGAACCAGGCCGCGCCCAGTGCGGCAAACGGCAGCACAACCAGCAACGCCAGCATGGCGCGGCGCAGCGGACTCGCGTCCGCGATCAGGTCGCGCAGTGCAGTCAGCCAGCCCGGCACGGTCGAAAATTCCGCGCGGCCAGCAATGTCGGCCTGTTGGAGGGATGTTTCATCACGCGGGGATTATATGTCCCCGCGTGGGTCAAGCGTAGTCCGGACCTGCCACGGCGCGCAGCACAACCTGGAGTTCGCCGTCGCGCCAGCGACACTGGAACCACCAGACGCCCGCCTTTTTCACCGAGACATCGCCGTCGACACCGGCAAGCAGGCGAGCCGCCACCCGGCCCAGAGTCGGTTGATGACCGACGATGAGCACCGGATGCACGGCGTCCGGCCAGCCAGCGGCAGCGAGCACGGCTTCGGCCGACGCCCCGGGCGCGAGCGACTCGTCGATCTCGACTTCCCGACCCAGCGCCTGGGCTGTCTGCCGCGTGCGCACGGCCGGGCTGGCGAGGATGCGCACGTCGGGCGGCAGGCGCGGCGTCAGCCAGTCGGCCATGCGCGAAGCCTGCTTGCGCCCGCGCCCGGTGAGTTCGCGCGCAAGGTCGGGCAGGCCTTCCTCGGCTTCGGCGTGTCGCCACAAGATCAGATCCATGATGTTTTCGCTGTCGGGTGAAGACGCCCATTGTGCCTGTCATCACGCCCGGCAATATGACAACTCAGTGTTGCACCCGCGGCAGCGACAGCGTGAAACAGGTGGGGCCGCCCGAGGCCGTGCGCACGCTCACCCCGCCGCCGTGCTTTTCCGCCACTGTGCGCACGAAGTACAGGCCGAGGCCGGTGCCGCCGCCTGCCTGCGCAGTGCGCGCAAAACGCTGGAACAGCCGGGTCTGGTCGGCGTCACTGATACCGGGTCCGCTGTCGGTGACGCTGACTTCTGCCCGGCCGTCCACCGCACGCAGCGCCAGTTCGACCGCGCTGCCAGCGGGTGCGTGGTGGATGGCATTGAGGATGAGGTTGAGCATGGCCCGGTGCAGCAGGCCGAATTCGCCGTTGATCCAGAGCGGATCGTCGGGCAGCGCGCGCACCAGCCGCACGGATTTTTCCCGCGCGGTGAGGAAGGCATCGTCGATGGCCTGGTGCAGCACGGCCCCGCAGTCGAGCTCCTCGAACCGCGCCGGATCGAGCATTTCGGCGCGCGAGGTGCGCAGGAAGGCCTCCGCCAGGTCGAGCCCGCGTGTGAGCGGAGCGCGCAGCCACGCCTGCTGCGCCGGCGGCAGGCTGTCGATCTGCATCAGCGCCGACGCCAGCGGCGCGCGGATGTCGTGCGAGATGAAAGCCAGGGTTTCGCGACGTTCCTCCTGCAGATGCCGCAGCCGGTGCGCAGCAGCCTGCACCTGGCGGATGCGCGCCTGGAACGGATCGGGCACGGCTTCGCGCACGGGCGCATCGGCCGCTGCACCCAGCTCCTGGCGCAGGCGTTTCAGTTCGTGGTCGAGGAAACGGCCGGCGGATTCGAGACGTCGCCAGCTCCATACCGGGTAGGCCAGCAGGATGGCGAGCAGCGCGCCCGCCGAGGGCATCCACACGCGCGCCAGGACCGGCAGGCTCGCGGCAACCGCCGCCACGACGACGAACCACGCCAGACTGGCGAGCAGGCCGGCCAGCGGACTCAGGCGCGCCAGCCAGGCCAGCGGCAGCAATGCCAGCACGGCGGTCAGCAGCAGGGTCGGTGCGCGCGGCAGTTCGCGGATCAGACGACCGTCACGCATCGCCGCCACCACGTTGGCGTTGAACTCCACCCCCGGCATCGGCGCGGCCAGCCCCGACACCGGGGTGGGCAAGAGGTCGCCCATGCCGGCGGCGGTGGCCCCCACCAGCACAATGCGGTTGCGGAACGTGCCCGGCGCGAATTCGCCGGTGAGCGCCTGCGCGTAGGACACGCTCCGCACATGGCCGGGCGGGCCGAGGAAGCCGACGCGCCGCTGCGTGTTGCGGACCAGTGCAAAGGGCTGCGCGGTGACCCCGGCCGGCGGCACGGTCGACAGGCCGCGCGGCTGGATGCCCGCCACCGTCAGCACGGCCTGGGCAAAATGCGGCCAGGCCGGCGTGCCCACGCCTTCCCACAGGAACACGCTGCGCGCGATGCCGTCGGCGTCGAGTTCGGCGTGTACCCGGCCCAGCCCGACCGCCTGCTCCAGCAGTTGCGGCAGGGGCAGGGTTTCGAGCAACTGGCCATTGGTGCGGCTGCTTTCGAGCAGCACCGGCAGCACCACGTTGCCGGCCCGGCCGATGGCCTCGGCGAGCAGGGCGTCGGCCGGCTGGTCGGCGGTGTCGGGTTCGGCAAACACGATATCGAACGCGATCACCTTTGCGCCGTCGGCCGCCAGCCGGTCGATGAGCGCGGCGTGCAGGCGGCGCGACCACGGCCAGCGCCCGAGCTGCGACAGGCTGCTCTCGTCGATGGCCACCAGCACGATGTCGTCCGGTGCCGGCTGGGTGATGACGCGCTGGCCCAGGTCGTACAGCAGGTTGTCGACCCGCGACAGCACGCCGCTCACGGCGGTGGCCAGCGCGAGCGTCAACAGGATCAGGGCGGCGGAAAAACGGTCGTCGAAGAGGAGGCGGCGCAGTCGCTTCACAGCGCGAACAGCAACGGCAACACCAGCAGCCAGGGGGTCCAGGCCGGCGGCGGCGGGTCGAGCCGACGTACCGCCACCGGGCCGGCGCTGCCGTCGGCTTCGACGAGGCGAACGCCCAGGTACACCGGTGCCGGATCGAGCGGCGACACCACAAGGCTGCCGTCCGCACTGTCGCCGCGCCACAGCACGGCCGCCTGCGCCGCATCGCTCGACACCGTGGCCAGGTAGCGCAGGCCGGCGGGCGGCGGCGGCAGGCGCAGGCTCAGCGCGCCGTCACGGAAGACAGCATCGGCCGCGCCCAGATCGGGCGCGCCGGGGAGCGGATCGAACACCAGCCGACGGGCCGGCGAAAACGGCCCCATGTCCGCACCGGCCACGCTCGCCACGCGCCAGACGTAGGCACCGGGTGCGAGCGCTTCGGCGGGCTGCCACTGCGTGCCGGGCTGGGTCGATTCGGCCAGCGGCGTGGCGGGATCGCCGGCACGCGCCAGCTGGAAGCGGTAGGCGTCTGCCCCCACCACCGCACTCCAGGCCAGCACGGGCTGCGCCTGGCGCACGCGCTCGCCGGGTGCTGTCAGCAGCGGCGCAAAGGGCCGGGCGTTGAGAGTGAAGCCATGCTGGGCATCCTGGCCCTGCAGGCCGCGTGCGTCGGCTGCGCGCACCCGCAGCACATAGTCGCCGTCCGGCAGGTCGGCAAACCGGGCCTGCGGGTCGGGACCGGTTTTTTCCAGCAGCACAGTTTCGAAACCGGCCTCCGGCGCAACTTGCGCCAGCCAGCCCGCCGCGCCCGGCAGCGTCGGCCAGGCAAACGCCAGCGGCAGGCTGTCGAGGTGTGTCGGCAGCTGCGTCAGGTCCGGTGCGGGCAGCAGCGCCACCGGGGCGCTGGGCGGTTTGCCCGCTTCGGCCACGCTGCCCTGCCCGGCCAGCACGGCCACGCTCCGGCCGGCGGCGTCGAGCGCCACTTCGCCGGTCAGCGTTTCCTGTTGCGTCGCGGTGGCGTCCGCACCGACGCGGAACCGGGTGCCGCGCACCGCCGCCACCGCCGAGGGCGTGATCACCTGCAGGCGGCTGCCCGGAGCGCGGCGCGGATTCGCGCCCACCTCCACCCGGCCCTGTTGCAGGCGCAGGCGCGTATCGGCCATGCCGCCGCCGGCGTAGACGCTCACCGTGTCGAGCGTGAGGCGCGTGCCGGGTTGCACCCGCAGCACCGAGCCGTCGGCAAAGCGCAGCGTGGCACTGCTGTTGGCCGCCACCTCCAGCCGGGTGCCGGCGGAGAGCGATGCGCCAGGGCTCAGTGGCCGCCAGTCATCGCCCGGCAGCGCAAGCTGCACGCTACCGGACACGGCCTGCACCGTCGCCGGGGCCGGGGTCTGCTTCAGCCAGGCGAGCGGAATGCGCAGGCTGCTGCCGGGCACGAGCCGATAGGGGTTGGCAATGCGGTTCAATTGCTGCACGCTCGGCCAGTCGGCCGGACGGGCGAGATAGCGCTGCGACACGCCGATGAGCGTATCGCCCGGCCGCAGGGTGTAGCGCCATTCCGGCAGCGGGTCGGCAGGCGGCGCGGCGGACGCGACAGTCGCGCCCAGCAGCCACACCGCCAGCCAGGCGCGAGTCACTCCACGCGCTCCAGCCGGTAACCCTGGCGATACACCGAGGTGAGCCGCCAGCCGTTTTCCGGGGTGAGTCTGAGTTTGGCGCGCAGGTGGCTCACGTGCACGTCGACCGTGCGCGTGTCGATGTCGGGACTGGAGCCCCACACCACCTGGATGAGATGGCCACGCGGCAGCAGCATGCCCACGCGGCCGAAGAAATACAGCGCGAGCTCGGTTTCCTTTTCGGTGAGCTTCACCGCCTCGCCTTCGATCTCGAAGCGCCGGTTGCCGAAATCGACCAGCAGGTTGCCGAAGTCCTGCACCGGCTCGGGACGCAACTGCGCCGAACAGCGGCGCGCCACCGCGTGGATGCGCGCGATCAGCACGCTGCGCGAGGGCGGCTTGACGATGTAGTCGTCGGCCCCGGCCTGGATCACCTGCACCACGTCTTCCTCGGCGTCGCGGCCGGTGAGGAAGATCACCGGCGGCAGCGTGCCCTTGAGCTTGAGGCTGGCCATCACGTCGGGTCCGCTCATGTCCGGCAGCATCCAGTCGAACAGGCAGAGGTCGTAGCGCGCATCGGTCAGGGCCCGCACACATTCGCGTCCGGCACGAAACCAGGTGACGGTGTGGCCTGCCTGTTCCAGCCAGTCGATGATGTTCGCGGCAAACGCCGCATCGTCCTCGAGAAACGCAATTTTCATGGAAGGCAGCGATTCGGTCTGCATAAGAATGCGCGGATTGTGCGGGCAAAGAGTCGGCGGGTTGAGTTCGAATCTACCAGTCGACGCGCAATTTGACGAAATTTTTCAATGCCTTTGCATTTTTGCCCGTGCTGCCCGCCGCTGTCTGTGCTGCCAGCCAGCCCAGGGCAAAGGCGCGTGCTGGGCCGGGTTCGCCGGGCAGCGATTGCAGCAGTCCCCGGGCAACGTGCGCGTCGTTGGCTGCGCCCAGTTCGCCTTGCAGCGTGCGCAGGGCATCGAGCAGACGCACGGGCGCACGACCCGGGTACAGCGCGTGCAGGCATTCGAGTGCGTAGCGCAGGCGCTTGATGCGGATGCGCAGGCGGTGGCGGACGTCTGCGTTCGCCAGTGACTCCCGCTGGGCGTCGCGAAGAACGGCGCGATGCGCGCGGCGCAGTTCGGCACGCGCCCAGTCGCGCAGGGGCGACAGTTGCACGGCACGCTGCGGGGGCGCGGCTTCGCGCCAGCCGCGGGCCAGCAGCCAGCGCGACATGTCGAGCAGCCAGACGCCCGGCTGCGCCGCCGCCAGGGCCGTCTGCATGGTGGCGCGCACCGTCTGGCGATGCGCTTCGATGCGTGCGGTTTCATCTGCATGGCCAGGCAGGTCGTCGAGCGCACTGGACAGCGCCGGCCAGGTTTCCTGGCACAGCACATCCCAGTCACGGGCCGGGCCCAGGGCGTCGTCCAGCGTGCGCAGGCCCGCCAGCAAAGCCGGCGGCAACGGGCAGGCGCGGCGGGCGAGGCGCAGCAGGGTGCGCAGCCGCCGCAAGGCCACGCGCGCCTGATGCACGTATTCGATGTCATCTACCGGTTTGGGCCCAGCGTTCGCTCCCTCTCCCCCCGGGAGAGGGTTGGGGTGAGGGCTCAGCACGCCGGGCAGGTTGGCCTGGAAGTGCGCCAGCGCATCCCGGCAGATCGTGGCAAAGCCGTCTTCCATGTTCTGCGCCGGATCCAGTTTCAGCGTACCCGAGCGAACCGGCGAGGGCGCGCGATCATGCGCCAGCCGCACGCCGCGTGCAGCCTTGCTTTCGTCGTTGGGCAGGCAGGCGAAGGCGGCGGCCCAGGTGCGCGCCAGGTCGAACAGCGCATCCGGCTGGCCGCGCTTGAGCTCGAGTTCGATTTCGCAAATGGGCTCGCGGCGCAAACCGGCCCGCACCTCGCCCCGGTCCAGCGCCACTTCGATCTGCGCGCCGCTGCGCCCGGCCAGCAACCAGGCCGTACGTTCGAAGCGGGTTTCGAACACCGGCACCAGCCGCGCCCGCAGGGCTGCCGGCACAAAAGCCTGCGCCTCGGGCGGAAACCGCGACCAGTCGGGCACGCCGCGTGTCACCGGCATTTCGTATTCGATGCGTTGCGACAGGCCTCCCTGCCGCTCGCCCTCGGTCTTGAGCGTCTGCACCCAGCGGCGGCCCACGCGGCGCACCCGCACGGCGACACCGGCCCGGCTCAAGTCGAAGTCGGGTGTGTCGAAATACCGGGTATGCAGGACTGCAACCGTGGGCGGGCTGCGACGACGCGCCATCCGCGCCAGAAACCCGTTCACGCCCTGCGGCGGCAGCGCAAGCTTGAGCTCGATTTCGAATGGAACATGATTTGTCATGGTTCTGTCATATTGGCTTCAAGTGCTGCGCATATGATGGCGTGCACTTTCACGATACCAGACCATGAGCCTCCCCAGCCCCGACACCCTCATCAATCGCGAACTTGGCATCCTTGCCTTCCAGAAACGTGTGCTCGCGCAGGCCGACGACCCCGAGATGCCGCTGCTGGAACGCCTGAAGTTCCTCT
>JBEQCD010000052.1:0-2647 GCA_041639515.1 Hydrogenophilales bacterium
GGCTGGACAAAGCGTTGTAGGCATCGACAAAGGTGCTGACGGCGGCGTTGATGGCCGTGGTGTCGCGCGCAACGTCCAGATTGGCGGGTGTCGTCGTCACGTTTCTGAGCGTGATCGATGCCCCTTGAACAGCTTCGGTCAGCGTATTCGACGCGCTGGTGATGGGAATGCCGTTGACGGTCAGTTCCGCATTCTGGGCCGCGCGCGTCTGCGAGAGGTTCTGGGTGCCGGCGGGATCGTAGCCCAGCAGGCTGTCGATGCTGCCGTCGCCCCCGCTGACACTGATCCTGAGGCTGTTGTTTACGCCCGAATTGGCGCTGGACAGCGCCAGGCGGTAAGGCGTGCCGCTGCCGTCGTTGACGATGGTGGCACCGATGCCCAGGTTGGCGGCGTTGATTGCGTCGCGAATGCCTTCCAGGGTGTTATTGGTGCTGTCGATCACCACGCTGCCGGAACCGGTGCCGCTGGAGGTGAAGGTGGCCCCGCTGTAGGTGCCGCTGGTGAGCGTGCCGCCACTGATGGCCCCGAAATCGAAGGTGATCGTGGTGGCGGTGCCGTTGCCGATGGCCGCTGTCTTGCTGGCCTGGCCGGTGGCGACGAGGCTCTGCGACTGGGCGAGCTGGCTCACTTCGACACTGTAACTGCCGGGCACGCCGCTGCCGTTGGGGGTGGCGGCGAAAGCCAGCGGGTCAGACGGAGTGGTGGTCAGCTTCTGCAGCCCGGTGCGCAGACCGAGCGCGGCAGACTGAAAGGTGGACACCAGGCCGCTCAGGGTGCCAAAGGAGGAAATCTTGGCTTCGGTGTCACTGATGCGGGTGTTGAGCGTATCGATCGGCCGCCGTTCCACCGCCATCAGCTGGGACACCAGCGTGGTGACGTCGAAAGCTGTGGAGGTGGACGAGGAAATGCTGGCCATGGCGATCGCTCCTTCAGGCCTGCTGCTTCAACAGCAAGCCTTGCTGGGCCGTTTCGATGTCGCGCGAAATGGCCAGGGTGGTTTCCGACGGAAACTGGCGGATCAGTTCGCCGGTGCTGGTATCAACCATCTTGACCACCGTGCGCGAGGTATCGCTGTCCACGCTGAACTCCAGCGCGCGATTGGCCTGCTGCATGGCCTGGTTGATGACGCTCACGGCCTGCTGTACGGCTTCGGGCGTGGCGGGTTGCGCCACGGCCGGGGAACTGGGTGTGGCCACGGGCGCGCCGGGCTGCACGGGGGCAACGCCATGTGCGCGCGTATCGGGCTGTATGGCCTGATGAGCGGGGAGGGAAGTCGGTTGGACGTTCATCTCGTTCTCCTTCGTGCCGAACCCCCGGGGTGCCAGGCACGCCGGGGGTGTCGTTCAACGTGCTGTTACAGTCATCAACGCAGCAGGCTGAGGACGGTGTTGGGGTTCTGGTTGGCTTGCGCCAGAACTGCCGTGCCGGCCTGTTGCAGGATGTTGTTGCGGGCTTGCGAAGCGGTTTCTGCGGCGTAGTCCGTATCCATGATGCGGCTGAAGGACTGAGCCAGGTTCACGGCCTCGGTCTGCATGGTGGCGACGGCGGAGCCGAAGCGGACCATGTCGGCACCGTAGTTGGCGCGGGCGGTCGTCACGGTGTTGATGTCAGCCGTGAAGTTCGCCACGGTACGGTTGGCACCTGCACCTTCCGATGCCAGTGCACCAATCACCGCACTCGCACCCGTGACCTGGGTACCGTTTCCGTCCACGGTGGTGGCGGTGGCAGCGGCGGTGAGGCCACGGATACGGGTGTTCTCAGCGATCAGCGCGTCGGACTCCGCACCGGAAGCCACGCCGCCCAGCTGCACGGCGATTTCGAACAGGCGCTTCAGGTTTTCGTGAATCTGGGCGGCATAGCCGTCGTTGGTCTGCGCTTTGGACACGGCGTCGTTCGCGTTGTTGATGGCGATGCGGGTGCCGCGAATCTGCTTGTCGTAGTTGGTGGCGATGCCGAGGCCGGTGGCGTCGTCCTTGGCGCTGTTGATGCGCAGGCCGGAAGACAGACGCTCCTGGGCGGTTTGCAGGCCGATGGCCGACTTGTTCAGGGCTGCGCCGGCGAAGAGGGCAGCGACGTTGGTGTTGATGACTTGTGCCATGGTGAGGCTCCTTTATCCGTTCAGTTGACCGCGATCAACGCAGCAGGCTGAGGACGGTGTTGGGGTTCTGGTTGGCTTGCGCCAGAACTGCCGTGCCGGCCTGTTGCAGGATGTTGTTGCGGGCTTGCGAAGCGGTTTCTGCGGCGTAGTCCGTATCCATGATGCGGCTGAAGGACTGAGCCAGGTTCACGGCCTCGGTCTGCATGGTGGCGACGGCGGAACCGAAGCGGACCATGTCGGCACCGTAGTTGGCGCGGGCGGTCGTCACGGTGTTGATGTCGGTCGTGATGTTGGCGGTCGTGACGCCCGTGGGTGCAGCGATTACTGCGCTGACGCCGGTGACCTGGGTGCCGTTGCCGTCCACGGTGGTGGCGGTGGCGGCGGATGTCAGGCCAGCGATACGGGCATTTTCAGCAACCAGTGCAGTGGCTTCAGCGCCGGAAGCGGTACCGCCCAGCTGCACGGCGATTTCGAACAGGCGCTTCAGGTTTTCGTGAATCTGGGCGGCATAGCCGTCGTTGGTCTGCGCTTTGGACACGGCGTCGTTCG
>JBEQCD010000052.1:2657-18082 GCA_041639515.1 Hydrogenophilales bacterium
CGAGGCCAGTGGCGTCGTCCTTGGCGCTGTTGATGCGCAGGCCGGAAGACAGACGCTCCTGGGCGGTTTGCAGGCCGATGGCCGACTTGTTCAGGGCTGCGCCGGCGAAGAGGGCAGCGACGTTGGTGTTGATAACTTGTGCCATGGTAATTCTCCTAAGTGTGGGTCGAAGATTCCGGCTCTTGTTCCCCACGGGGGAGCGCTGCCGTTGACGTGGATCAGGTTGCTGTCGCTACATGAACCGCCGTTGTGGGAGGAATCGTCGAGGGTCGGAGAAAGTTAAGGGGCATGGCGCAAAAATCTGCAATCAGGCCTGCGGCACCGCAGGTACAGGGGTTTCGGGCGCCAGGCAGACGCGGTTCTTGCCGCTGCGCTTGGCTTCATACATGGCGGCGTCGGCGCGGGCGATCAGGGCATCCTGCGATTCGCCGGGCATGCGCTCGGCCACGCCCGCGCTGAAGGTGATGAGCACGCGTTCGTTCTTGTCGAGAAAGTATTTCTTGGTGAGGCCGCGCTGCAGGCGGGTGACGATGGTGGCAGCGGTGTCGCGCCCGGTGTTCGGCATCATGATGAGGAACTCCTCGCCGCCCAGCCGGGCCACCTGGTCGGTGATGCGCAGTTCGTCCTTGGCCACCTGCACCAGGTGGACCAGCGCCTCGTCGCCGGCCTGGTGGCCGCGTTCGTCGTTGAGCTTCTTGAAGTTGTCGATGTCGAGCACGGCCACGGAGAACGCCGTCTTGTAGCGTTCGGCGCGAGCGGTCTCGCGGGCGAATTCGTCGTCCATGCCGCGCCGGTTGAGGCTGTGCGTCAGCGGGTCTTCGCGCACCAGGGCGCTCATTTCGGCAATCTGCTTTTCCAGGGCCTGGATGCGTCCTTCGGCAGCCAGTGCGGCATCACGTTCGGCGACCAGTTCCTGATGCACGGCGCGGGTGCCGGATTGCACGGCACGGGTTTCGTCCAGCAGGGTTTCCAGGATGCGGTTGAGTTCGAGCACGTCCTCGGTCTGGCTGATGCGTTCGACGTGGGTGACCAGTTTCTGGTGGTAGTCGTCTGATACGGCCACCACGTCGCCCATGCGGTTGACGAAGGCGGTCATCGCCGCCTTGAGGGTGGCGGTGGCTTCACGCAGGCCGTGCTTCACCAGGCTCTGCTTGTAGATCACGTCTTTCAGGCGGCGCTCGGCTTCCTGCAGGTCCTTGATCTTGAGCGGCCCGGCGATCACGTCCTGCACCATGTCGAGCTGGCCGCGCAGCCAGGTGTCGTCGTCGAGCAGTTCACCGATGTTTTCCACCAGCAGTAACAGGATGCGCTTGAGCGTTTCCTGCTGATCGTGCGCCTGCGAGCTGTTGAGGTCGATGTCGATCCACAGGCTTTTCAGGCCGGAGGCGGCGTCACGCAGGGTGTTGGCGGTGTGGGCTTCGCGCACCATCGCGGCCAGTTTCTGCGCTTTTTCGGACAGTGCCGGCATGTGCGAGAGCTGCACCACCACACCGAATTCCAGGGTCTTGGCGAGCAGCTCGCGCAACAGCACCACGGCTTCGCTGCCCTGTGCCGGTGCTGCCGACTGCTTGAGCTGGCGGACGATCTGCCCCAGCTGTTTGCGACAGGTGCCCCAGTCGTTGCGCCGCATCGCCTGGTCCAGGGCTTCTACCGGCGTCGACAGTTCGGGGTGATGCAGGTTGAGGTCCATGATCAGGCCGGTGAGCACCGTGCCGGCGTTGCCCGTGCTGGCGGGTGCCGGGGCCGGCTTGCTCTGTCCGGTGATTTCCTCGTACAGCGCCTGATAGTTGTCGGGGGTGGGCGCAATCCGGCGCAAAGCCAGGCGGCGCAGGGTTTCCCGCGCCACCTCGGAGGGGTTGGCTATGTCGATATTGGCGGTGGGTTCTGCCATGTTGCGCATCCTGCCCCATGGGGGCCTTTCACGATGCTTTGCATGGTAGGGCCGGGCGGACCAGGCTGAAGGCAGGATTAAGGGGGGGAAAACCCTGCAATTCGGGGACTAGTCCACCAGACCGTGCTTGATCGCGTAATGCGTCAATTCGGCGTTGTTCTTGAGCTGCATTTTCTGCAGCAGGCGGGCGCGGTACATGCTGATGGTCTTGACCGAGAGTTTGAGCTGCTCGGCGATGGCCGATACGGGCAGGCCGGAGGCGATGAGGCAGAGAGTCTGGTATTCGCGGTTGGAGAGGGTTTCATGGGGCAGGGCCTCGCGTTCGCCGCTCACGGTGCTGGCGAGTTCCTGGGCGAGTTCGGGGCTGATGTATTTGCGGCCGGATGCGACGAGGCGGATGGCGTCGACCAGCTGGTCCGGCGCGCTCTGCTTGTTGAGATAGCCGGCCGCACCGGATTTGAGGGCGCGCACGGCGTAAAGGGTTTCCCGGTGCATGGAGAGCATGAGCACCTTGATGCCGGGATGCTCCTTTTTCATCAGTTCCAGGGTTTCGATGCCGTTGCGGTCGGGCATGGAAATATCCATGAGTACCAGATCCCACGGCCCCTTGCGCGCCATCTGCAGGGCTTTGCTGGAGTTTTCCGCTTCGCCGCCGACGACGATATCGTCGGTGTCGGCCAGGATCTGTTTCAGGCCTTCGCGGACGATGGCGTGGTCGTCGACGATGAGGATGCGGTAGGGGGCGGCGGCGGGCATGGTCTGACCGGATTATGCTTGAGTTTGCACGGCCTGGAGCGGCACCCGCAGGCTGACCCGGGTGCCGCGGCGCGGGGCGGGGGCGACGACCAGCGTGCCGCCGAGCCCGGCTGCGCGTTCGCTCATGCCCAGCACGCCAAAGCCGCTGTGTCCGTTGCCCGGGCGTTCGGCCGGCAGGCCCTGGCCGTTGTCGGTAACGCTGGCGACGAGGTCTGCATCCTCGATGCCCAGTGCCACGGTGACGCGGCTGGCCCGGGCGTGTTTGGCGACGTTGGTCATCGCTTCCTGGATGATGCGGAACACGGTGATGGCGGCATTGGCGTCGAGGGCCACCGTTCCGGCTGGCGGCTTGAAGGTGCAGTTGATGCCGGTGGTGCGGCTGAAACGCTCGATCTGCCATTCCAGGGCGGAAACGATGCCGAAATCGAGCACGGGCGGCCTGAGGCTCGCGGCGATGCGGCGCGTGGCCTCGAAGGTCTGGTCAAGGATGTCGACCAGATAGGCGGTGCGCTTGGCAAGGTCGGCGTCGTCGGGCGGCAGGCGGCGCTGGAGCCCGGCCAGTCCGATCTTGATGGCGGTGAGGTTGCCGCCGAGGTCGTCGTGAACCTCGCGCGCCAGATGCAGGCGTTCCTGTTCCTTGGCCGATTCCACGTGCGCCGCCAGGGCCGCCAGTTGCGCGCGCTGGCGGCGGATTTCGGCTTCAGCCTCGCGGCTCTGGGTGACGTTGAGCATGATGCCGTCCCACAGCGTGCCGTCGGGCGTATCGCGCCGGCGCACGCGCAGGTTCACCCATTTCACGTCCTTCCAGGCGCGCACGCGGATGCGGCCTTCCCAGTTGAAGCTCATGGGCACGCCGCCGGCGTCACCCAGCCGCGCGAGGTAGTCGGGCTTGTCGGCATCGAGGATGAGGTCGACGAAGCGCTCGGGCCGGGTGCGCAAGGCCCGGGCCTGAATGCCGAGCAGCTGGGCTGCCTGCGCGCTGACGTAGGGCAGGGTCACGCTGCCGTCGGGGGACTGGAGCACCTGGTAAGCCATGCCGGGCAGATGGGCAAAGACGCTGTGCAGTTCCTCCGGGCTCTGCTGCGGACCCGCCGGGATGGCAGGGGTGGCAAGCAGCCAGAGCGCGCGGGCGGGTTGCCCGGCTACGCGCACCAGAGTGCCGTTCAGGGCCACGAGATCGCCCCGGGCATGGCGGCAACTGGCGCGGAATTCGAGCCGCCGCTTGCCGGACGGGGCGGCCAGCCAGGCCAGCAGGCGCCGGGCGTCGGTCGCAACAAAAAAATCCCCCAGCTGCATCTGAATCAGCGCGCGCTGCATATAGCCCATGGAGCGGGCCATTTCTGGGCTGGCTTCCAGAATGGTCTGGGTTGCCGCGTCGATCACCAGCAAGGCGGGGGTGTGCTCGCGCACCAGGGCGCGGACCAGGGAATTGCTGGCGAGGCGGGTGGCGGGTTTCATCGGACCGGCGTGAAAAGGACAGGAGGCGATTATGGCGCGGATGGCAGGCATGTGTGTGCAGGGCAACCCCACCGGGCGGTTCCTTGCGGGCGGAGGGTGGGATTGATGGGGCTGCCGCAGCCCCGGTTCGAGCCGCAGCCACTGGGGTTGGAGCTCCAGTTTCGCCCCGTGCGGCTCATGGCCGGTTCGGATGCCTTCGAGATTGGGCTGTGCGTGCCCGAATCTGCGAAAACCCTGGTACTGGTGGCAGGGGATTCCCGTACCACCTTGCAGGCCGGCACGGAGATGGCGCGCAGCCTGGTCGGGGCGGACATGGCGGTGATGCAGGTGGATGCGCCTGAAAGGCCATCCGGAGCCGCGCGCGGCGAGGCAGACGCCATCGGACAGTGGGCCGGTCGATTGATCGAGGCCGCCCGCTGGGCCCGCACGCGCGCCCTGGTGTGGGATATGCCGCAGGGACTGCTGGGTGCAGGGCGCGGTGCGGCGGCAGCCATCGAAGCGGCGGCGGCGCTCGATGGCACCGTAGGGGCGCTCGTCGTGCTGGAACCCAGGCTGGATCTGGTCAGCCGGGTTGCGCTGGCATTGAACCGTGCGCCTACGCTGGTTCTTGTTCAGGGCCAGTCGCAACCGGGATGGATGCCGCAGGCCGGTCCGGTGGAGTGCGTGCTGCGCAGGCTGCCCGCTGCCGTGGGAGGCAGGGAGGTGCCCGGGACGGGGGCACTGACCGAAGCGCGGACCTGGCTGGCGCGCCATCTGTTCCCTGCCTGACCTGGCAGCCGCTGCCCGACCACGCCGGCCCGGGCCCCTCAGGCCGAACAACTCTATTTATGTTTGTTAAACAATGGGTTAATCCATTATTACAACTAAAGTTGTATGTTCAAGCGGGCGGGGCCGCAGTAAGTTGGACGGGTGGTTGCTGCAACCACATCCACCTGTTCAATGAGGAGAGAAGAATGAAGACTTTGCTGGGTGCACTCTTGGCCGCCTTGCTGGCTTTTCCGGCCTGGGCGACTGTCGATCTCAATACTGCAACGCAATCCGAGCTGGAAGCCGTGAAGGGGCTGGGGCCGGCCAAGGCCAAGGCGATCATCGAGTACCGTGATGCCAACGGCAAGTTCAAGACCGTGGATGATCTCGACAAGGTAAAAGGCTTTGGCAAGGCCAGCGTCGACAAGCTGCGCAGCGAACTGACCGTAGGCGGCGAGAAGAAAAAGCCCTGATGCGGGCCTGATCGCCTGCCCGGATGTCTTGCCATCCGGGCGTCCCGGAAGGAAACGGGCCGCTATAATGGCGGCCCGTTTCCGTTTTAGTCCCGACCTATGTCCACCCTTGCAGTCATTCTGATCGCCACGGCTGCAGGCAGTGTGCTCAGTCTGGCCCTGGCCGCCATCCTGGCCTTGTCCGCGCGCCCGAGCTGGGTGCCTGTGCTGGTCAGCTATGCCATAGGTGCGCTGCTCGGCGCATCGTTGCTGGAGGTGCTGCCCGAAGCGGTGCATCTGGGTGGCGACATCGAAGTCGTCGCGCAGGCTCTGCTCGGGGGCATCCTGCTTTTCTTCCTGCTGGAAAAACTCGTGCTCTGGCGGCACTGCCACGAGGAAGTCTGCGAGGCGCACGGCAGCCAGGCGCACTCACATGGCCACGGCCACGATCATGGCCGCTCGGGCCTGATGATCACGGTGGGCGATACCTTCCACAATTTCGTCGACGGCATCATCATCGCCGGCGCGTTCCTGGTCGATTTCCGCCTGGGCGTGGTAACGGCGCTGGCGATCATTGCCCACGAAATTCCCCAGGAAATCGGTGATTTCCTGATCCTGCTGCACTCCGGCTATACGCGTACGCAGGCCCTGCTGCTCAATTTCGCGACCGGGGTGGCCACGCTCGTGGGGGCGCTGGCGGGCTATTACGCGCTGTCTGCGCTGCAGGACTGGATGCCGGCCTTGCTCGGGCTGGCCGGCGCGAGCATGCTGTATGTGGCGCTCTCCGACCTGATTCCGGGGCTGCACAAGCGCGCCAATATCGGTGCCACGGTGCAGCAGCTGGTCTTAATCGGACTGGGTATCGGTACGGTCGCCCTGGTTGGCCACCTCATCGGCCACGGGCATTGACCGGCGCTTTCGCCCGCCCACCGCGTAGGCGAAAATCACGATCGGCAGCACGCCCAGAAAGATCACGATGGCCAGCGCCTTGACGAGGCTGCTCGAGGTGATGGCCATCATCAGGATGACGTAAGCCCAGCCAATAGCAATGATGTACATAACGCTTCCACTTCAGAGTCTGTCCACATGGTAACCAAAGCCCGCCCCGTTCGATCCCCCACTGTCGGTTTCGTTTCGCTCGGCTGCCCGAAGGCCACGGTGGATTCGGAGCGCATCCTCACGCAGCTGCGCGCGGAAGGCTACGGCATCGTCGGCACGTATGACGACGCCGACGTGGTGGTGGTGAACACCTGCGGCTTCATCGATGCGGCCGTGCAGGAATCGCTCGAAGCCATTGGCGAGGCGTTGGCCGAGAACGGCAAGGTGATCGTCACGGGCTGCCTCGGTGCCAAGGGTGACGTGGTGCGCGAGGCGCATCCCAAGGTGCTCGCGGTGTCCGGTCCGCACGCGCTCGACGAAGTGATGTCGGCCGTGCACACGGCGCTGCCGAAGCCGCACGATCCCTTCGAGGACCTGATCCCGCCCGGCGGCGTCAAGCTCACACCGCGTCATTACGCCTACCTGAAGATATCCGAAGGCTGTAACCATCGCTGCACCTTCTGCATCATTCCCTCGATGCGCGGTGACCTGGTGAGCCGCCCCATCGGCGATGTCATGCGCGAGGCCGAGGCGCTGGTGGGGGCCGGTGTGCAGGAGCTGCTGGTGGTGTCGCAGGACACCTCGGCCTACGGCGTGGACGTGAAATATCGTCCCGGATTCTGGAACGGCCGGCCGCTCAAAACCCGCATGACCGAGCTTGCCGGCGCGCTGGGCAGCCTGGGGGCGTGGGTGCGCCTGCACTACGTCTATCCCTATCCCAGCGTGGACGACGTGATTCCGCTGATGGCCGACGGCACCATCCTGCCCTACCTGGACATACCCTTCCAGCACGCCAGCCCACGCATCCTCAAGGCCATGAAACGGCCCGGCGCAGTGGAAAAAACCCTCGACCGCATCCAGCAATGGCGTGCCGCCGTGCCTGATCTCACGCTGCGCTCGACCTTCATCGTCGGCTTTCCCGGCGAGACCGACGCCGAATTCGAGGAGTTGCTGGAATTCCTCAAGCTTGCGCAACTCGACCGTGTCGGCTGCTTCAAGTATTCACCGGTGGAGGGGGCGGCGGCCAATGCCTTGCCCGACCCCGTGCCGGACGACCTGAAGGAAGAGCGTCTCGAACGCTTCATGGAAACCCAGGCCGACATCTCGGCGGCCCGGCTCGATGCCAAGATCGGCCGGGAAATCGAGGTCATCGTCGACGAAGAGGACGAGGTGGGCACGCTTGCCCGCAGCCATGCCGACGCGCCGGAAATCGACGGCGTGGTCTATCTCGAAGGCGTGTTCGGGCTCAAGCCCGGCACCCGCCTGAAGGTGACGGTCGAAAGCACCGACGAACACGATCTCTGGGCTTCACCCGTGTCCTGATCCACTGCGGTGCACGCTGCACCCGGGGGGTGCGCCGTGCCCCGCCCGCATCCCGCCAGACCGCGCCCGATCGTGCCACGCGGCATGGCACGCCCGCTGCTTGCTGTCATCCCGACTTCATTTTGTTGCGTCAGGATGGCGCAATTCGGGAGGGACGATGAACGCGAAAGTCTGGCTGTTTGCCCTGGGGGCGCTGGGGAACATGGCGCATGCGGCCGATCCGGTCACGCCGGCTGAACGGGCCCTGTGCCAGGGGCCGTATCCGGTCCTGCTGATGACCGATCTGGAATGCCGCCTCTACATCCAGCGTCTGGGGGCCGCCGAACAGGCGGGCAACCTCCTGGCCCGTTCCAGCGTGGCCGGCGAGCACGATGCCTTGCTGCGTGAACGCGCCGAGGCCTGTCCCTGTGTTCCGGGGGGATTGCCGGGCGGGTGCTGACCCCGGGTCGTCAGCCTGCTGACAGGCCGTGTCGGCATTCCGTCGGTTGCTACGGATTTGCGATTTTGCATGCTTGATTCTGTTGAGTTTTTCAGGATTTCTGGCCGGCATGGCATTTGCTGCCAGCCAGGTGCTATTCAACCGATCCACACAAAACCAAGGAGACACGGATGAGCGCAACACTGAACGGCCTGGCAGGCACGATGCTGCTTGCCCTGACCGGCCTGTCCGCCGCTTCCCCTGCGCTGGCAGGGAGCGAACTCGAAACTTGCCAGGGCGGGTACAGCCAGTTGTTGATGACCCCGGGCGAGTGCCGCACCTATCTTCGCGAGCTGCGCGCCGCCGAATCGCGCGCCGATTTTGCTGCCATGCTGGAATGGCAGGCGTGGCACAGCGAACTGCTGATCGAGCGTGCACAGGCTTGTCCCTGCCATGCCCGGCAGGCCGATCTGCGCCAGCCGGTCGGGCGCGATGCGCGTCTGGCGGCGTCAGGCCAGCGCTGAGGCGAGTCCGGCGGGCCGCCGCCAGAATTTCCACGCATCACTCCGCTGCAATTCGATTCCCCGCCCGCTGACCGGGTCGGCGATGTGCAGGCCTGCCGGTCCCAACTGGCGCAACGCGGCCGCCAGCGGACCAAACCATCCGGCTTCCAGCTCGTGCAGGCCATTGCGCCAGCCGAGTGCGTCGCTGTGCAGGGCGGCGATCTCGAGTGTATCGAGCAGGGCAATCCCGGGTGTCTGAAGCGGGCTGGGGGTGAATGATGCAGGCAGGGCCCGGGGCTGGCCACCGCAACTGCGGGCAAAGTCGATGCTGGCCGGACGGGCGAACATGTCCAGCGGTGCGGAGGGCTGCCCGGCATGGACTCCACCGCCCCACAGCCACAGCCCGTTCACCGGCCACTGCCCGCGGGCCTCGCGCGCGGCGTTCACCGGATGGGCGTGCAGCAGCATCTGCGCTTCGTTGAGCCGTGCCCGCCATGCGGCGGCCTCGTCGCCACCGGGCAGGATGCGGTCGAGTGCGTGTCCGCGCGCCAGTGAGGGGGGGGTGGTCAGCAGCCGGGGCGGCGTGTCGAAGCGCAGGTACCAGCGCCGGGGATGCAGGGCCTGCGGCGCGAAGTCGGGCCCGAAGTGGTCGGCGAGGGCGTCGGCGAGCTGGCGGGCTTCGTCGTGCGTGAGATCGTCGAAGTTGGCAGTGGAGTAGACGACCCGGTCGCGCATCACCGAAAAATGCGCCGGGTCGGCACGCAGCCAGTACGCGCTGTCGGCGGTGCCGCCATCAGAAATCAGGCTGATGGGGGCGAGCGGCCAGTCGGCCTGCTGGCGCACGCCGCAGGCCCGGGCGAGCGCAGCTTCCGTGCCCAACGGGGATTCCCGGGTGGGGCGGCTGCGTGCGAGCAGCGTCGACAAGCCGGGCAGGCGCAGGCCGGGCAGGGCAGCTTCGAGCAGGCGGGGCGCGGCGAAGAGATGGGGGACCAGCCACAACATGCGGCGAGTCTAGCAGGCCCGGCCCATGCTGCATGCGCCTGTCCGGACGGCAGGGCGGCCCGGGCGGCTGTGGCATACTCGCGGCTCCCTGTCTGCGAGTCGAATCTTGCTGCCTTTCGAACTGCTGGTCGGCCTGCGCTATACCCACGCCAAGCGCCGCAATCATTTCATCTCGTTCATTTCCATCGTGTCCATGGCGGGCATCGCGCTGGGCGTGATGGCGCTGATCGTGGTGCTGTCGGTGATGAACGGCTTCCAGGAGGAATTGCGCGCACGCATCCTGGGCGTGGCGTCGCACGTCGAGATCAGCGGGGCGGGTGATCGCCTGGCTGACTGGCCGGGTGTGCTCGACGCCGCCCGGCGCAACCCGGACGTGGTGGCCGGCGCGCCCTACGTCAATGCCCAGGGCATGCTGGCCAACGGCGATGCGGTGCGCGGGGCGATCATTCGTGGCGTGCTGCCGGAGATGGAAAGCGGCGTGGCCGATTTTGCACGCTACATGAAGGCAGGCCGCCTCACCGACCTGAAGCCAGGCGAGTTCGGCATCGTGCTGGGCGCGGAACTGGCGCGCGTGCTGAACGTGTTTCCGGGCGACAAGTTGGTGCTGCTGACGCCGCAGGGCAACATCACCCCGGCGGGCGTGATGCCACGCGTCAAGCAGTTCACCGTGACGGGGATTTTCGAGGCGGGCATGTTCGAGTACGACTCGGGCCTGGCGCTGATTCATCTGCAGGATGCGCAGAAGCTGCTGCGACTGGGCGACGAGGTGTCGGGCGTGCGGCTCAAGCTCGACGATCTGTTCCGTGCGCCCTTCGTCACCCGCGCGCTGGCCAACACGCTGACCGGCGAGTATTACCTGACTGACTGGACGCAGAGCCACGCCAATTTCTTCCGCGCCGTGGCGATCGAAAAACGCATGATGTTCCTGATCCTGCTGCTGATCGTGGCGGTGGCGGCGTTCAACATCGTCTCGACGCTGGTGATGGCGGTGACCGACAAGCAGGCCGACATCGCCATTCTGCGCACGCTGGGGGCGCGGCCGGGATCGATCATGGCGATCTTCACGGTGCAGGGTGCGTTCATCGGCGTGTCCGGCGCGATCCTGGGCGTGGCCAGCGGCGTGGTGCTGGCGCTCAATCTGGAAACCGTGGTGCCGTTCATCGAGCGCCTGGCCGGCATGGATCTCTTCCCGGCGGACGTGTACTACATCAACGAACTGCCTTCAAGGCTGGTCTGGAGCGACGTCGGCCTGATCGGAGGCGTGTCGCTCCTGATCAGCCTGCTGGCGACGCTGTATCCGAGCTGGCGGGCCTCCCGCATCCAGCCGGCGGAGGCGCTGCGCTATGAGTGAGATCGTGCTCCGGGCAAGCGGCCTGGCCAAGACGTTCAGCCAGGGCCGCAGCGATGTGGTCGTGCTCACGGGTATCGACATTGACGTGCGCAGGGGCGAGTCGCTGGCCATTGTCGGGGCTTCGGGCTCAGGCAAGAGCACGCTGCTGCATCTGCTGGGCGGGCTCGATGCACCGAGCGCGGGGCGTGTGGAACTGCTGGGCCAGGACCCGTTCGCGCTCACCGAGCGCGCGCGCTGCGCATTGCGCAATGACGCGCTGGGGTTTGTCTACCAGTTCCACCATCTACTGCCCGAATTCACCGCAGCTGAAAACGCCGCCATGCCCCTGCTGGTGCGGCGCATGGCACGCACCGAGGCCCTGGCGCGCGCGGCCGCCGTTCTGGAAAGCGTGGGGCTGGGCCATCGCCTGACGCATCGCCCGGGCGAACTGTCGGGCGGTGAACGGCAACGCGTGGCGATTGCCCGAGCGCTGGTCACAGAGCCGGCCTGCATTCTGGCCGACGAGCCCACCGGTAATCTCGACCGCCACACGGCCGATGCCGTGTTCGACCTGATGCGTGCGCTCAATCACCAGCAGGGGTCGAGTCTGGTTGTGGTCACCCACGATCTTGAACTGGCGGCGCGCATGGATCGCCAGGCGCGGCTGGTCGACGGGGTGTTGAGCCCGCTCTGAAATCGGCGCGATGCGATTCCATCTCATCGCGTTCTGTCTGGGTGTCTTCCTGCTGCAATTCCAGACCAGCCTGCCGCCGGCACGCGCGCAGGCGATCCTGCCGCTATTGACGCTGGTTTTCCTGCTGCCGACCAGCACCGGCTGGCAGCGCATGCTGCGCGCCACGGGCGTGGCCGTGCTCGCAGCGGCGCTGGGATTTGCCTGGGCAGCCTGGCGTGCCGAGGTGCGTCTTGCCGAACGTCTGCCTTTGCATTGGCAGGGCGTGGATATCGAACTCGTGGGGGTGGTGGTCGATCTGCCGCAGTCGAATGCTCGCGGTGAGCGCGTCCTGCTGCGGGTCGAGCGCGTACTCACGCCGGGTGTGCCCAACCCCGGTCGTGTGCAACTCACGCGTTACGTTGCGCGTGATGGGACGCGCCCCGCCGCTCTGCGGGCAGGCGAGCGCTGGCGCGTCACGGCACGGCTGAAGCGCCCGGCCGGCACACACAATCCGCATGGCTTCGACCTCGAAGCCTGGATGCTGGAGCGCGGCATCGGTGCCACCGGTTACGTACGCGAATCGCCTGCGCCCGTGCGGCTCGCGCACCGGGCTGCCACGCCCGCCGCCTGGATTGCGGCGGCCCGCCAGGCCATCCGTGATCGTGTCTTTGCCACCCTGGGCGATGCGCCGTATGCGGGTGTGATCGCGGCGCTGACCGTCGGCGACCAGCAGAGCATTCCGCACGCCCAGTGGCGGGCCTTCACCCGCACGGGGGTGAACCATCTGCTGAGCATTTCCGGCCTGCATGTCACCATGATCGCGGCGCTGGCCGGCTGGGGCGTGATGGGGATCTGGCGGCGCTGGCCGCGTGCCGTGTCACGCTGGCCGGCGCGCCAGGCCGGTCTCGTGGCGGCAGTGGGGGCTGCGGTGGCGTATGCCCTGCTGGCTGGCTTCCAGGTGCCAGCGCAACGTACGCTGTTCATGCTGATCGTGCTGGCTGCGGCATTCTGGGGCCGGCGCGAGGCGCGGCCGTTTTCCGCCTTGATTGTGGCCATGAGCGGCGTGCTGCTGATCGATCCCTGGGCCGTGGTGTCCGCCGGGTTCTGGCTGTCGTTCGGCGCGATGGTGGCCATTCTGTGGGTGACATTCGGCCGCGTGGCCGCGCCGCACAAGCTGAATGGCTGGGTCACTGCGCAGGCCGCCGTGACGCTGGCGCTGGCTCCCGCCCTGTGGCTATTGTTCCAGCAGGTTTCGCTGATTTCGCCGCTGGCCAATGCGGTTGCCATTCCCCTGGTGAGCTGGGTGGTGACACCGCTGGCCTTGCTGGGTGTGCTGGTGCCGCCCTTGTGGCACCTTGCAGCGGGGCTGATGGCGTGGCTGGGTGACGCGCTCCAGTGGGCGAGCGCCTTGTCCTGGGCGACGCTGAGCCGGCCGGCTCCCGGTGCGCTGGCCACGGTCCTCGCCCTGATCGGCGCGGTCTGGATGCTGATGCCACGCGGATTTCCGCTGCGCGGACTGGCCTGGCTGCTTTGGTTGCCGCTGGTCTGGCCGATGCAGAGCCGGATTCCGCCCGGCGAGTTTGTCGTTGAGGTCATCGATGTCGGCCAGGGCACGGCGGTGCTGATCCGCACCAGGAACCACGCCCTGCTGTACGACACCGGTCCGGCCTTTGCCGAATCGGATGCGGGTGAGCGCGTCGTCGTGCCTTACCTGCGCGCATCGGGGGTGGGCAGACTCGACGGCGTGATCGTCTCGCATGACGACAACGACCACAGCGGCGGCCTGGCGTCGGTTTTGCGTGACATGCCGACAGGCTGGCTGCTGCACGCGCTGCCAGCCGGCAGCGCGCACCTGGCTGCGGCCCCTGCGCCGCGTCGCTGCCTGCGCGGACAACGCTGGCAATGGGACGGTATCGAATTCGCCATCCTCAACCCGCGTGCCAGCGCCTGGCAGGACCGGGCGCGCAGCGACAACGATTTCAGCTGTGTGCTGCGGGTCAGCCGGGGGGCGCAGTCGTTCCTCATCACCGGCGATGCCGAGCGCCGGGGCGAACTCGAACTGCTGGAATCCGGCCTGCCCCTGTCGGCCACGGTGCTGGTGGCCGGGCACCACGGTAGCCGCACGTCATCGCTGGATGCGTTCGTGGCGCAGGTGTCACCCCGCTGGGTGGTGTACACCATGGGCTACCGCAATCGCTTTGGCCATCCGCACGCCGAGGTCATGGCGCGTTTCCGCGAAGCCGGCAGCGTGCAGTTGCGCAGCGATCAGGATGGCCTGGTCCGCTTCCGGTTTGGTGAAGCCGGGGTGGAAGCCGCACAATACCGGCGAGTCCAACGCCGTTACTGGCAAACCGATTTTCATCCATGAATGACGCCGTCCGCCCGCGCTGCAACGAAACCATCGATTACGATGCGGCCCGGCAATTGCTGGCGCGGGTGCTGCCCGTGGCCGAAAACAATGCGCCCTGGCGTGCGCTCGAGCATGCACACACCCATCTGGGTGCCACACCGGAGTTCGCGCATGCCGTGGGCACGGCACTCATCGTGGCCGAACTGCGCGCCGGTGCGGATGCGGTCGCGGCGGCCCTGCTGCTCGACTGCCTGGAGGATGCGCCTGAATTCGATGCCCGCTTTGGGGCAGCGGCGAAACTGGCGCGTGGCGTGGCAGCCATGGCGCGCATCGAGTCGCTGGTGGCCAGTGCCACCGACCGGCGCGTTGATCCGCACGCCCAGCTTGAGGCCTTGCGCCAGATGGTTCTGGCCATGGTGGAGGACATCCGGGTGGTGCTGGTCAAGCTGGCTGAGCGCACCCATGCACTGCGTTGCGCGGTCAGCCTGGACGAGGCCAGCCGCACGGTGCTGGGTCAGCAGGCGCGCGAACTGTTTGCCCCGCTGGCCAATCGCCTGGGCGTGTGGCAGATCAAGTGGGAGATGGAAGACTGGGCGTTTCGCTATCTGGAACCGGAAACCTACAAGCGGATTGCTGCCCAGCTCGACGAAAAGCGTGCCGACCGCCAGGCTTACATCCTGGGCATCATCGAACGCCTCCAGGTCGAGTTGCAGGCGCATGGCATCGAAGGCGAAGTCAGTGGCCGGCCCAAGCACATCGCCAGCATCGTCAACAAGATGCGGCGCAAGCGCTTGAGCTTCGAACAGCTCTATGACATCCGCGCGGTACGCGTGCTGGTGAAGCACGAGATCGACTGCTACACCGTGCTGGGCATTGTGCACAACCTGTGGCAGCCGATTCCGGGCGAATTCGACGATTACATTTCCAAGCCCAAGAGCAACGACTACCGCTCTTTGCATACCGCCGTGATCGGACCGGAAGACCGGGCGCTCGAAGTGCAGATTCGCACCTTCGACATGCACAATCAGGCCGAACTGGGCGTGGCCGCGCACTGGCGGTACAAGGAAGGTGGCCGGGCCGACGCGCAGTACGAAGAGAAAATCGCCTGGCTGCGCCGCATCCTGGAATGGAAGGATGACGTTGCCGACAGTGGCGAGTTTTCCGAGCAGTTCAAGACCGAACTCTTTCACGACCAGGTCTATGTACTGACGCCGCAGGGCCGGGTGGTGGCGCTGGATCGCGGTGCCACGCCGGTCGATTTTGCCTACGCCCTGCATACCGATCTGGGCCATCGCTGCCGGGGCGCACGGGTGGATGGCGTGATGGTGCCGCTCAATACCGCACTCGAAAATGGCCAGCGGATTGAAATCATCACCGCCAAGGAGGGCGAACCCAGCCGCGACTGGCTCAACTCTGCGCTGGGC
>JBEQCD010000053.1:0-16933 GCA_041639515.1 Hydrogenophilales bacterium
GACCGGGCCAACGTCGACACCGATGCCATCATTCCCAAGCAGTTCCTGAAGTCGATCAAGCGCACGGGCTTTGGCCCCAACCTGTTTGACGAATGGCGCTACCTCGACCACGGCGAACCCGGCATGGACCCCGCCAGCCGTCAGCCCAACCCGGCGTTCGTGCTGAATTTTCCGCGCTACGCCGGCGCATCGGTGCTGCTCGCGCGCGACAACTTCGGCTGCGGGTCGAGCCGTGAGCACGCGCCCTGGGCGCTGGAAGACTACGGCTTTCGCGCGATCATCGCGCCGAGCTACGCCGACATCTTCTACAACAACTGCTTCAAGAACGGCATCCTGCCCATCGTGCTCGACGCGGCCACGGTCGGACGCCTGTTCGCCGAATGTGACGCGCGCGAGGGCTATCGTCTCCAGATCGATCTGGACAAGCAGACCGTGGCCACGCCCGGCGGCGAAGTGCTGGCATTCGAGGTGGACAGCGGACGCAAGCACCGGTTGCTGAACGGCTTGGATGACATCGGCCTGACCTTGCTGCAGGCCGACAAGATCAAGGCGTATGAAGAACGGCGCAAGGCGGACGCACCGTGGTTGTTTGGTTGAACAATGAGGACAAGAGACAGGAGAAAAAACGTTCCCTCTCCCGCTTGTCCTCGTGTCCTCTTTGTGAGTGATTTGATATGAAAATTGCTGTACTCCCCGGCGACGGTATCGGCCCTGAAATCGTCGCCCAAGCCGTCAAGGTTCTGAATGTCCTCCAATCCGAAGGCGCGGCCATCGAAATGGAAACCGCGCCCATCGGCGGTGCTGGCTATGATGCGGCGGGCGATCCGCTGCCCGAGGCCACGCTGAAAATGGCGCGCGAGGCGGATGCGGTTCTGCTGGGCGCTGTGGGTGGTCCGCAGTACGACACGCTTGACCGGCCACTGCGCCCCGAGCGGGGGCTCCTGCGCATCCGCAAGGAACTCAATCTCTTCGCCAACCTGCGGCCGGCGCTGCTGTACCCGGAACTCGCAGGCGCGTCGTCGCTGAAGCCCGAGGTAGTGTCGGGGCTCGACATCATGATCGTGCGCGAACTCACCGGCGACGTGTACTTCGGCCAGCCGCGTGGCATCGAAATGCGGAATGGTGAACGCGTCGGCTTCAACACCATGCTCTATTCGGAGTCCGAGGTGCGCCGCGTTGCGCATGTTGCTTTCGGCATCGCCATGAAGCGCGGCAGGAAACTCTGTTCGGTCGAGAAGGCCAACGTGCTCGAATGCTCCGAGCTGTGGAAGGCCGTGATGATCGAGGTGTCGAAAGACTATCCCGAAGTCGAGTTGAGCCACATGTACGTCGACAACGCCGCGATGCAGATGATCAAGTGGCCGAAGCAGTTCGACACGATGGTCACGGGCAATATCTTCGGCGACATTCTGTCGGACGCGGCGTCCATGCTGTCGGGTTCCATCGGCATGCTGCCGTCGGCTTCGCTGGACGAACACAACAAAGGTATGTACGAGCCGATTCACGGCTCGGCACCGGACATTGCCGGCAAGAACCTGGCCAATCCGCTGGCGACGATACTCTCGGTGGCGATGATGTACCGCTATACCTTTGCCGACCAGGGCATGGCCGATCGCATCGAGAACGCGGTGAAGAAGGTGATCGCGCAGGGCTATCGCACCGGCGACATCTGGACCGAAGGCACGCAGAAGGTGTCGTGCAGCGAAATGGGCGACGCAGTCGTCAAGGCGATGTGATTCTTCCCGCATGATGTGGGAGCAGTTTTCTGGAGACTTCAAGAATGATGAAAGTTGGACTGATCGGCTGGCGCGGCATGGTGGGCTCGGTGCTCATGGGCCGGATGAAGGAAGAACGTGATTTCGACCACATCGACCCGGTGTTCTTCACCACGTCGAACGTGGGCGGCAAGGGGCCGGACATTGGCAAGGACGTGCCGCCGCTGAAAGACGCCAACAGCATCGACGAACTCAAGGCCTGCGACGCGATCATCAGCTGCCAGGGCGGCGATTACACCCAGGCAATCTATCCGCAGCTGCGCGCGGCCGGCTGGAACGGCTACTGGATCGACGCGGCGTCGACCCTGCGCATGAAGGATGAGGCCATCATCATCCTCGACCCGGTCAACGGCCAGGTGATCCGCGACGGCATCGCCGGCGGCGTGAAAACCTACGTCGGCGGCAATTGCACCGTATCGCTGATGTTGATGGCGATGGGTGGCTTGTTTGACGCGGGCCTGGTCGAATGGGTGTCGCCGATGACCTATCAGGCGGCGTCCGGTGCCGGCGCACGCAACATGAAGGAGCTCATCATGCAGATGGGCGCGATTCATGGCGAAGTCGCCGACATGGTGGGCGACCCCGCTGCGGCCATTCTGGAGATCGACCGCAAGGTGGCCGAGTTCATCCGCTCCGACGACTACCCGCTGGACGCCTGGCCGGTGCCGCTGGCCGGCAACCTCATCCCGTGGATTGACGTGGCGCTGGCGTCCGGCCAGTCCAAGGAAGAGTGGAAAGCCCAGGTCGAGGCCAACAAGATCATGGGGCGCAGCGCGAATCAGATTCCCATCGACGGACTCTGTGTGCGCGTCGGGGCGATGCGCTGCCACTCGCAGGCGTTGACCATCAAGCTGACGAAGGACGTGCCGCTGGACGAGATTCACGGCTTGCTGGCCGCGCACAACGACTGGGTCAAGGTGGTCCCGAACGACCGTGAGATCACCATGCGAGAGCTCACGCCGGCCGCCGTGACCGGCACGCTCACCGTACCCATCGGCCGCATGCGCAAGCTCAACATGGGGCCACAGTACCTCACTGCATTCACCGTTGGCGACCAGTTGCTGTGGGGCGCGGCCGAGCCGCTGCGCCGCATGTTGCGCATCCTGCTCGAAGCCTAAAAACAACACCGGGTGCACGGATGCTTGTCTTGGTGCGATTTATGCTCTAAAGATTGCGCCTGACGCGCCGTCAATTAAGGCGTCGAGTATTCAACGCCCGTTCCAGAAACGGGCACAGGGGAGAAACCGGATGAAATTGAAGCGCTTCACCACCCAACTGGCCGCTGCCGGCCTGATCGCGTTGCCTCTCATGGCAAACGCCGCCGGGCTGGGCAAACTGTCGGTACGTTCGGCGCTGGGACAGCCGCTTGCAGCTGAGATCGAGCTTTTTGCTGCCGACAAGGCCGAACTGGACAGCCTGTCGGCCACACTGGCCTCGGACCAGGCGTTTCGCGATGCGCGTGTCGATTTCTCTCCGGTGCTGTCCACCCTGCGGTTTGCCGTCGAGAAAAAATCCAACGGCAAGGCTGTGCTGAAGGTCACGTCCTCACGGCCGGTCAACGATCCCTTCATCGACATGCTGGTTGAGCTTTCCTGGGCCTCGGGCCGGCTGGTCCGCGAATACACCATGCTGCTTGACCCGCCGGGTGTGGCCGTCGAACAGGCGGTGCCGCCGGTGTCGCCCACGCCTGCGCAGCTTGCGCCTGTGCCCAAACCGGCCCCGCAAAATGGTGCCTCCGCGCCCGTTGCAGCCAAGCCTGTCGAATCCGTTGCAGCGCCTGCCGCCAAGCCGGCGCAGGCCGCCAAGCCCGCGCCGGCGAAACCCAAGCCGGAAAGCCCCGACAGCATCGCTGTCAAACGCGGCGACACGCTGGCGAGCATTGCCCGGCGCGTACAGCCCGAAGGCGTGAGCCTGGAGCAGACCCTGCTGGGGCTTTACCAGAAGAACACTGCGGCATTTGACGGCAACATGAACCGACTCAAGGCGGGCAAGACCCTGAATGTGCCCGAAGCCGGTGCGCTCACCGCCATTCCCCAGAAAGAAGCCGTGCGCGAGATCAAGCTGCAGGCTGACGACTGGCGTGCCTACCGCCAGAAACTGGCCGATGCCGCGAGCGTTGCCCCCGAGGCCGCACCCGCACCCGGCCAGGCCAGCAGCGGCAAGATCACACCCAAGGTGGAAGATCGCGCCAAACCCGCACCCGATGCCCAGAAGGATGTGCTCAAGCTGTCCAAGGCCCCGGCGGCCGACGCCAAGGCCAAGGCGGACGAATCCCGGGTGCTCCAGGACAAGCTGCGCGCGCAGGAAGAGGACGCCATCGCACGCCAGAAAGCGCTGGAAGAATCCGACCAGCGCGTCGCTGCCCTGGAAAAGCAGATTCAGAACATGCAGAAACTGGTTGACATGAAGGAGCAGGCGCTGGCCGAAGCTGAAAAACCGGTCGCTCCGCCCGCACCCGAACCCGAGCAGAAGCCGGCTCCCGCTAAAACGCCCGCTCCGGTCGTCGAGACCCAGGCGGCTCCGGAAGTGGCTGAAAACTGGTACGCCCCCCTGCTGGCCAATCCGCTTTACTGGGGTGGTGGCCTCGCCGCCATCGGACTGGGCGGCTTGTTGTGGTGGATGATGGCCAGCGGCAACCGTCGCCGCACCAAGGCAATCAACACGGCATCGCTCGACGACAGCATCATGAGCGGCGGCGACCTCCATGCCAATACGGTCGTGGGTGCCGCCTCCGGTGGCAGCATCAATACCGGCGACACCTCGTTCCTCACCGATTTCAGCCAGGCGGGCCTGGGCACCATCGACACCCATGATGTCGACCCCATCGCCGAGGCCGACGTCTACATGGCGTATGGCCGCGACGCACAGGCCGAGGAAATCCTCAAGGAAGCCATCGTCAAGAACCCGGATCGTCACGAAGTCCGCGTGAAACTGCTGGAAATCTACGCTGCGCGCCGCAACACGGCTGCATTCGAGACAGTGGCGGGTGACCTGCTGGCCGCTCTCGGCAACAAGGCCAGCCCCCTGTGGGACAAAGCCTGCGAAATGGGCCGGGGCATCGATCCGACCAATCCTCTCTATGGCGGCGTTCAGGCTGTGAACATCCCGGCGGCGACCGTGGCGGCAACCGCTGCCATCGCTGGTGGCGCGATGGCCATGGAGGCCGCTTCGGGCAACACCGAGTCTGCACCGGCGGCTTCCGAACCCGAGGCTTTCCATCCTGCTGAACCCGAGCCCGAACCGGATCCGGTGACCGCCAGCACGCCGATGGAATTCGAGAGCCCGGGCCATGTGCTCAATTTCGAGTCGCAGCCGGAATCTGCCGCGCCCGAGACGCCTGCCTACGTCGAACCCAGCACCCAGGGCCTCGATTTCGACCTGCCGGAACTCGACCTGCCCGAACCCTCCGATGAACTCAAGCTCGACCTCGGCCTGGAAGAAGACAACGGCCCCGACAGCAAATTCGACTTCAGCGGCCTCGATCTCGACCTGGGCGAGGGCGGCGGCAACGAACTCGAACTGGACGAGGTCGGCACCAAGCTCGATCTGGCCCGGGCCTATGTCGAAATGGGCGACAAGGAAGGGGCCCGCGAAATCCTCAACGAAGTCCTGGCCGAGGGCAGCGAACGGCAGAAAGCCGACGCGAAGGGCCTGCTCGCCACGCTTGGCTGATTCCCTTCATCCGGCTGCCCGCCTGCTGGTGTGGGGCGGGTGGGCGGTGGCGGTGGAAGTCGCCCTGCCTGTGCCCCTCACACTTCTGGCCGTCGCCCTTGCGACGGCCTTTCTGTTTTCTGCGGTGCGTGCACACGCGTATCGGTTGCTGCGCCGGACCCGCTGGTTGTTGCTGGTGCTGTTTGTCGCCTATGCCCTGAGCCTGCCCGGCACACCGCTGCTGCCGGCATGGGGCTGGGCCAGCCCGACAGTCGAAGGCGTCGAGGCGGGCGCATGGCGGGGCGTGCGCCTGTTGCTGCTGCTGGGCGGGCTGGCGGTCCTGCTGGCGACCACCGAACGCCGGCAACTGATCCATGGCCTGTATGTGCTGGCGCGTCCCCTGACTTGGCTGGGGTTCGATCGTCGTGCGTTTGCGGTACGCCTCGGGTTGGTGCTCGATTATGCGGAAGCGGCGCGTCCCCGTAGCTGGCGGGACCTGTTCGACGTGGCCGGCGAGGACAGCGGGCAGCCTGAGCGGCTCGTGTTGCCGGGTCAAAACTGGCAAATCCGGGACAGCCTCGTCATACTCGCGGCCTTGCTGCTGCTGGGGGTCGTCTGGGCATGAGGATAGTCGTCGGGCTGGAGTATTGCGGCACCGGTTTTTGTGGCTGGCAGTCACAGCCGCAAGGCTGCGGCGTTCAGGACGCGCTGGAAACGGCGGTGGCCGCGATTGCTGGAGACAAAACCACGGTCACCGCCGCAGGGCGGACCGATACCGGCGTACACGCGGCCTTTCAGGTAGCGCATTTCGACGTGAGCGTCGAACGCCCGCTCACAGCCTGGGTGCGGGGCGTGAACAGCCATCTGCCGGCCGGTGTGGCGGTGCTGTGGGCGCGCGCGATCGATGCCGATTTCCATTCGCGCTTCAGTGCCGAGGCGCGCGGCTACCGCTATGTGCTGCTGAACACGCCGGTTCGACCGGCGCTGGCGACAGGGCAGATCGGCTGGCATCACCGTCCACTCGATGTCCCGCGCATGAACGCCGCTGCGGCAGCCTTGCTGGGTGAGCACGACTTTTCGGCCTTTCGCGCAGCCGAGTGCCAGGCCAAATCGCCGGTCAAGCACGTGCACCACATCGGGATTGTGCGGCGTGGCGATACCCTGCTGTGTGATTTTGTCGCCAACGGATTCCTGCACCACATGGTGCGCAACCTGATGGGCTGCCTGATCCATGTGGGGGCGGGCAATGCGCCACCGGAATGGCTGCACGAGGTGCGGGTCAGCCGGGACCGGACCCGCGCCGCACCCACCTTCATGCCGGATGGTCTCTATCTCGACCGCATCCGGTATCCTCGTCGTTACGATTTGCCTGAAACCTCGACCCGTTGGCCCTTTGCTACATGACCGTGCGCGTAAAAATCTGCGGCATCACCCGCATCGAAGACCTGCATGCTGCCTGTGCAGCGGGGGCTGACGCGCTGGGGTTTGTGTTCTACGACAAAAGCCCGCGCCATGTGTCCATCGACACGGCGGCGGCGCTGGTTCGCGCGTTGCCGCCTTTCGTGCAGTCGGTGGGACTGTTTGTGGATGCCGAGCCGGCGACCATCAAGGCCGTGCTGGCATCGGTACCGCTCGACCTGCTGCAATTCCATGGTGACGAGACGCCTGAACAGTGCGCGCACGCCGGCCGGCCCTTCCTCAAGGCGGTACGGGTCAAAGCCGACACGGATTTGCTAAAATGCGCGGCTGATTTCGAGGCAGCGCGGGGACTTCTGCTCGACGCCTACGTGCCCGGCGTGCCGGGCGGAACGGGCGAACGTTTCGACTGGTCGCTGATTCCGTCCGATCTGCCCAGGCCGGTTGTGCTATCCGGCGGGCTCGATCCCGGCAATGTTGCCGAAGCCGTGCGCCGCGTCCGCCCCTGGGCGGTCGACGTGTCGTCCGGCGTCGAAGCCTCGAAAGGTATCAAGGACGCGCTGCTGGTGGCGCGTTTCATAGCAAACGCGAAAGAAGCAACATGAAGCTGACCGATCTCCCTGACGCCCGTGGCCATTTCGGCCCCTACGGCGGTATTTTCGTCGCCGAAACCCTGATGGCCGCGCTGGAGGAACTGCGCGTCGAGTACGACCGCGCGCGCCAGGATCCCGCCTTCATGGCCGAATTCGAGTACGAGCTGAAGCACTACGTCGGTCGCCCCAGCCCGGTGTACCACGCCAAACGTTTGTCCGAAGCCTACGGTGGCGCGCAGATCTACCTGAAGCGCGAGGACCTCAACCACACCGGCGCGCACAAGATCAACAACACCATCGGCCAGGCGCTGCTCGCCCGCCGCATGGGCAAGAAGCGCGTCATCGCCGAAACTGGCGCCGGCCAGCACGGTGTCGCCTCGGCCACCGTGGCCGCCCGCTACGGCATGGAGTGCGTCGTCTACATGGGCGCCGAGGATGTGCAGCGTCAGGCTCCCAACGTGTTCCGGATGAAGCTCCTGGGCGCGACCGTCGTGCCGGTGTCCAGTGGTTCCAAGACGTTGAAGGACGCGCTCAACGAAGCGATGCGCGACTGGGTCACCAATGTCGAATCGACTTTCTACATTCTTGGCACCGCCGCCGGCCCGCATCCTTACCCCATGCTGGTGCGCGACTTCCAGTGCGTGATCGGCCGCGAATGCATCGCGCAGATGCCCGATCTGACCGGCCGTCAGCCCGACGCGGTCATCGCCTGCGTCGGCGGTGGCTCCAACGCCATCGGCATCTTCCATCCTTACATCCCGTTCGACAGCGTGCGCCTGATCGGCGTCGAGGCCGGCGGTTCCGGCATCGCCTCCGGCAGGCATGCCGCGCCGCTCTCAGCCGGCACGCCCGGCGTGCTGCACGGCTTCCGCAGCTACCTCATGCAGGACGAGAACGGCCAGATCATCGAGACCCATTCGGTCTCGGCCGGCCTCGACTACCCCGGCGTGGGCCCCGAACACAGCTGGCTCAAGGACGCCGGCCGCGCCGAATACGTCGCCATCGACGACGACGAGGCGATGGCCGCCTTCCACGACCTGTGCAGGTTCGAGGGCATCATCCCCGCGCTCGAATCCAGCCATGCCGTCGCGCAGGCAAAAAAACTCGCCCCCACGCTGAAGAGGGACCAGATCATCCTGGTCAACCTCTCAGGACGCGGCGACAAGGACATCAACACCGTGGCGAAGCTGTCGGGGATTACGCTGTAGCGTGGGCAAGCATGACAAGCTACTTTTCCAGATTTTGCGCGGCTTGTCTGACGCGAATATCGCGTTTGACGATCTGGTGGGTTTATTGAAGCATCTGGGATTTGAGATGCGCGTGAGTGGTAGCCATCACTTGTTCAGGAAAACGGGTGTCGCAGAGAAGATCAATCTCCAAAAGCAGGGTGCGAAGGCCAAGACGTATCAGGTCAGGCAGGTGCGGGAAATCATTCAGAAATATCGACTGGGAAGCGAGGCGTAACATCATGGATCGCTACGAAATCATCATGTACTGGAGCAACGAAGACGAGGCTTTCATCGCCGAGGTGCCCGAACTTCCCGGATGCATGGCGCATGGTGATACACAGGAAGCGGCACTCGCCAGCGTCAAGGAAGCGATGCGACTCTGGATCGAAACGGCGCGCGAATTCGGGGATTTGATTCCAGAACCGCGTGGACGCCTGATGTATGCGTGAAGCCGACTGTCAGCCTGAACGTAATGCAGCCGGCGTGTGTTGACGTGAGCATTCCTGATTTCCAGAGCCTGTTCCTGCCCTTGCTGCGTGCTTGCGCCGACGGGCGCGAGCACACCAAGCAAGAAGTCTTGCCCGGCTTGGCCCGGCATTTCCGCCTGACCGACGCCGATCTGGCGGTGAGTCTGCCGAGCGGCAAGCAGGGCATGTTCGACAACCGGGTGGGCTGGGCGAAGAGCTACCTCAAACAGGCCGGCCTGCTCGAAATTGTCCGGCGTGGTGTGTTTTGCATCACCGGGCGCGGCATGGCGTTGCTGTCTGAAAATCCGGCCTCACTGAACGTGCGCGATCTCAAGCGCTACCCAGAATTCGCCGCCTTCAGCGCGGTGCGGCCCAAAGCCGAACGACAGACCGAAGCCGAGGCGGCGGGTGCAGACTTGGCGGCCAGCGAAACGCCGGACGAGCTGATTGCGTCCGGCTACCGGCAACTGCGCGATGCGCTGGCGCTGGAATTGCTCGACCGCATCCACACAATCCAGCCCGCGCGTTTCGAGCAACTGGTCGTCGAACTGCTGCTCAAAATGGGCTACGGCGGCTCGCAGGAGGACGCCGGGCAGGTGATCGGCAAAAGCGGTGACGGCGGCATCGACGGCATCATCAACGAAGACCGGCTGGGGCTGGACGTGATCTACATCCAGGCCAAGCGCTGGGAAGGCGACGTGGGCCGACCCGAGATCCAGAAATTCGTCGGCGCGCTGGCTGGCAACAAGGCGAGCAAGGGCGTTTTCATCACCAGTTCCGGTTTCAGCCGGGGCGCGCGGGACTACGCGCAGCAGGTGAATCACCGTGTGGTGCTAATCGACGGCCCCATGCTCGCCGGACTCATGATTGACCATGACCTCGGTGTATCGACGCGGGACGTGTACACCGTGAAACGCCTCGATACCGATTATTTTGAAGAAGACTGATTTTTGATTGAGCACAGTATGAGCCGCATCGGCCCCACCTTCGCCGCGCTGAAAGCGCAGAACAAGAAAGCCCTGATTCCCTTCATCACCGCCGGCGATCCCGGCAAGGGTATGACCGTGCCGCTGATGCACGCGCTGGTGGAGGCGGGCGCGGACATCATCGAGCTGGGCGTGCCGTTTTCCGACCCCATGGCGGATGGGCCGGTGATCCAGCGCGCATCCGAACGCGCCCTGGCGAACAAGGTGGGCCTGAAGGACGTGCTGGCGATGACGCAGGAGTTCCGCAAGGTCAACAGCAGCACGCCGGTGGTGCTGATGGGTTATGCCAATCCGGTCGAGCGCATGGGGTACACGGTGTTTGCCGACGCTGCCCGGGCAGCGGGCGTGGACGGGGTGCTGACGGTGGACATTCCACCGGAGGAAGCGACGGGCGTGGCCGATGTGTTCAAAGCCGCCGGGCTCGATCCCATCTTCCTGCTGTCGCCGACCACCCCCGAGGCGCGCGTGGCGCAGGTGGCCTCGGCGGCGGGCGGGTTCATCTATTACGTGTCGCTGAAAGGCGTGACCGGCTCGGCCAATCTGGATACCGACGAGGTGGCGAACAAGCTGGCGATGGTGCGCAGTCACTGTGCCCTGCCGGTGGGCGTGGGCTTCGGCATCCGCGATGCGGCGACGGCCGAGGCGGTGGCGCGCATCGCGGATGCCGTGGTAGTGGGCAGCCGCATCGTCAACGAAATCGAGACCGCGCCGGAAGGCGAACTCATCGAGCGAGTGAAGACACTGGTGCGCGACCTGCGCCGGGGTGTCGATGCGGCAAGCAAATAAGCGGAGAGTCACATGAGCTGGTTCCAGAAAATCCTGCCGCCCAAGATCAAGCGGCGCGTGCAGACGGCAAAGAAATCCATGCCCGAGGGCTTGTGGTCAAAGTGCCCGGCGTGCAACGAGGTGCTCTACCGTGCGGACCTCGAAAGCAATCTGGAAGTGTGCCCCAAGTGTGGCCACCATCATCGCATCGGCGCGCGGGCGCGGCTGGCGATGCTGCTCGACGCCGAAGGCCAGCACGAGATCGGCAACACGGTGACGCCGCACGATCCCCTGAAATTCAAGGACAGCAAGAAATATCCCGACCGTCTGAAGGAAGCGCAGACCGGCACCAGCGAGACCGATGCGCTGGTAGTGATCGGCGGCAGCATCAAGACCGTGCCGGCGGTGGTGGCGGCGTTCGAATTCAAGTTCATGGGCGGCTCGATGGGGTCGGTGGTCGGCGAGCGCTTTGTGCAGGGCATCGAGGCGGCGATCGAGTCGAATTCGGCATTCATCTGCTTCTCGGCCAGCGGCGGCGCGCGCATGCAGGAAGGCCTGTTTTCGCTCATGCAGATGGCCAAGACCTCGGCTGCGCTCACGCAGTTGTCGCGCCATCAGCTGCCGTTTATTTCCGTGCTCACCGACCCGACCATGGGCGGCGTGTCGGCCAGCTTCGCCATGCTGGGTGACCTCATCGTGGCCGAGCCTAATGCGCTGATCGGCTTTGCCGGCCCGCGCGTGATCGAGCAGACCGTGCGCGAGACCCTGCCGGAAGGCTTCCAGCGGGCGGAATTCCTGCAGGAAAAGGGGGCCGTCGACCGCATCATCGACCGTCGCCAGATGCGCGACGATCTTGCCACCACCCTGGCCATGATGATGGGCCGCCCCGCATTGGCGGCGTAGTCACTGACTGCGCGGCCACCCGGTTGTCTGCCATTGGAAGCCGCGCTGCATTCCGGCAGCGCTGTACGCGTTTTCCCGCCACGCCATGACCGCCTCCCCGCCCGCCAGCCTGAATGACTGGCTCATCCGCCTGGAGCGCTTGCATCCCACCGCCATCGAACTGGGGCTGGATCGGGTGCGCCGTGTGGCCGGGGCGCTCGGGCTGAACCCGAATTGTCCGGTGCTGACCGTCGGCGGCACCAACGGCAAGGGGTCGACTTGCGCCACGCTCGAAGCCATTTTCCTCGCGGCGGGTTACTCGACCGGGCTCTACACCTCGCCGCATCTCCTGCGCTACAACGAGCGCGTGCGGATCGCCGGGCACGAGGCGGGCGATGCCGAACTCGTGGCGGCCTTCGAAGCCATCGAGTCCGCGCGCGGTGAAACCTCGCTCACCTATTTCGAATTTGGCACGCTGGCGGCCATGCTGCTGTTCATCCGGGCGGGCGTCGATGTGGTCATACTCGAAGTGGGGCTGGGCGGCCGGCTCGACGCCGTCAACCTGTGGGATGCCGACGTGGCCCTTGTGACCAGCGTCGATCTCGACCATCAGGACTATCTGGGCGACACCCGAGAAGCCATCGGCTTCGAAAAGGCCGGTATTTTCCGTGCGGGCCGGCCGGCGCTGTGCGCCGATCCGAATCCGCCGGCGAGCCTTTTGCAACACGCACAGGCCATCGCGGCCGACCTGCGCTGCATCGGCCTTGATTTCCGCTATGCGCGTGCCGGGGCAAGCTGGACCTGGCAGGGCCGGCACGCGGCCTGCCAGGATTTGCCGCTCCCTGCCATGGCCGGGGCGTATCAACTGCGCAATGCCGCTGCTGCCCTGGCGGCACTGGAGGCCGTGTCCGGGCAACTGCCGGTCAACGTGGAGGCGATCCGCCACGGCTTGCGGCAGGCGCGCGTGCCGGGCCGTTTCCAGACCATCGGCTCGGCTCCCGACCTCATCGTGGACGTGGCGCACAATCCTGAAGCCGCGCGGGCGCTGGCGAGTGCGCTCGATGATGCGCCGGCTGCGGGGCGCACCCTGGCCGTCATCGGCATGCTGGCCGACAAGGACGCGCGTGGCGTAATCGAGGCGTTGCGGGGCAGGGTGGATGCCTGGTGGGCCTGCACCCCGGATTCGCCGCGCGCGCGTGATGCAGCCAGCCTCGCGGCGACGATACGACACTGTCTGCCGGGGGCGGACGTGAACCTGGCCGCGACCCCGGTGGATGCCCTCGCAGCGGCGCGAAGTGCCGCGCATGAAGGTGATAGAATCTTGGCCTTCGGTTCGTTCACCACCGTTGCCGCAGTCCTCGACCATGCCGCCACCCAGCAATGAGCAAGACCTGAAGCGCCGCGCGCGGCGCAGGCTGATAGGCGCTGTGGCGCTCATCCTCCTCGCGATCATCGTGCTGCCGCTCCTGCTGGAAGACGAGCCGCCGCCTGCCAGTTCGCTGGCGGTGAAAATGGCGACGGCCCCGTCCGCCGACGCCGCGCCGATGGAATCCGCGCCAGCCGAACCTGCACCAGTCGAAACCCCGGCCGAAGCGGCATTGCCTGCTGCGCCGCACACCGAAGCCGCCGCCCGGCCCGACCACCCGGTGCCGCCCCCGACGGCAGCTCCGGTTGCAGCCCCCAAACCCGCACCCCGGCCGGAAGCACAACCGGAATCCAAACCGGAAACCAGGCCCGCACCGAAGCAGGACACCCAAGCCGCCGCGCGGCCAGCAGCGCCCCAGCCTGCGGCCAGGCCCGAAGCGAAACCGGCTGAACGCCTGCCCGCACATGCCCGTCCGGCCGCCGACACCACATTCGTCGTGCAACTGGCGGCCCTGTCCGACGCCGGCAAGGCGCGTGCCCTCGCCGCGCGCGCGTCGCAGGCCGGCCTGCCGGCCTATACCGATGCGGCCGGCAAGCTCACCCGGGTGCGTGTGGGACCGTTCCCGTCGCGTGAGGCGGCGGTCGCGGCGGCAGTGAAGCTTGCGGAAAACGGCCTTGCAGGGCAGGTCGTCGTCAAGTGACCCTGCTCGACCTGATCGTGCTGCTCTTGCTGGTCCTGACCGTGGTGCGGGGCCTGATGCGTGGTCTCGTGGGCACGCTGTTTTCGCTGGGTGCCTGGCTGCTGGCGTTCTTTGCCGGCAAGTGGGGGGCGCTGCTGGTGGGGCCGTGGCTGCCGCTCGGGGCAGACAATCCGGGCATCCAGTATTTTGCCGGCTTTGCCGTGGTGTTCCTGGCCGTACTGATCGGCGCGTTGCTGCTCGGCTATGCGCTGGGTGCGCTGGTGAAGGCGGTGGGCCTCGGACCGGCCGACACCGTGCTGGGCGGCGTGCTGGGACTGATCAAGGGCGGGGTGATCCTGGTGGGCCTCACGCTGGCGGCGGGTCTCACGGCGCTGCCGCGTACGGATTTCTGGCAGAAGGCTGCGCTTTCGGGCAGCCTCCAGACCATGGCGCGCGCGGCCCTGCCGTTGCTGCCGGGCGAAATTGCGAAATATGTTCGTTTTGAACACAAGTAGGTGAGCTATGTGCGGAGTTATCGGAATCGCAGCCAACACGTCGGTGAATCAGCTCCTGTATGACGGGTTGATGGTCCTGCAGCATCGCGGGCAGGACGCGGCGGGCATCGTCACGGCAGAAGACAGCCGTTTTCACATGCACAAGGGCCAGGGGCTGGCGCGCGACGTGTTTCGCACGCGCGACATGCGCAACCTGCTGGGGGACATGGGCGTGGCCCACGTGCGCTACCCGACGGCCGGCAGCGCGTCGTCGTCGGCGGAATCGCAGCCGTTCTACGTGAATTCGCCCTATGGCATCGTGCTGGGCCACAACGGCAACCTCACCAACACGCATGAACTGAAGGAAGCGCTGTTCCGCAGCGATCTGCGTCACGTCAACACCAATTCGGATTCCGAAGTGCTGCTCAACGTGCTGGCGCACGAGCTCCATGTCCGTGCGTCTGGCCGGCAGCTCAACCTCGACACGATTTTTGGCGCGGTGGCGGGTGTGCATGCGCGCTGCAAGGGAGCCTATGCGGTGGTGGCCTTCATCGCCGGTTACGGCCTGCTCGCGTTTCGTGATCCGCACGGCATCCGCCCGCTGGTGATCGGCGTGAACGAGAGCGTGACCCCGCACGAATACATGGTGGCCTCGGAAAGTGTCGCCGTCGATGCGCTGGGATTCCAGCTGCTGCGCGACGTGGCCCCGGGCGAGGCCGTGTTCATCGACAACCAGCGCCGCCTGCACAGCCGCGTCTGCAGCGACAAGGCCACGCTCAATCCCTGCATCTTCGAATATGTGTATCTGGCGCGTCCGGACTCGGTGATGGACGGCATATCGGTCTACAGCACCCGGCTCGCCATGGGTGTATCGCTGGCCGAGAAAATCAGGCGCGAACACGCCGATCTCAGGATCGACGTGGTGATCCCCATCCCGGACACCAGCCGCCCCTCGGCGCTGCAACTGGCCAATCACCTCAACGTGCCGTACCGCGAAGGCTTCATCAAGAACCGCTACATCGGTCGCACCTTCATCATGCCGGGGCAGGCGCTGCGCAAGAAATCGGTGCGGCAGAAACTCAATGCCATCGGCGAGGAATTCAAGGACCGGAACGTGCTGCTGGTGGACGATTCCATCGTGCGCGGCACTACCAGCCGCGAGATCGTGCAGATGGCGCGCGATGCCGGTGCGGCCAAGGTCTACTTTGCCTCGGCCTCGCCGCCCGTGCGCTATTCCAACGTCTACGGCATCGACATGCCCACGCGCAACGAGCTGATCGCCAACGGCCGCAGCGACGAGGAAATCGCCCGTGAGATCGGCTGCGATGCGCTGATCTACCAGGATCTCGACGCGATGATCGATGTGGTGAAGGCAGCCAATCCCGCAATCACCGATTTCGATACCTCGTGTTTCGACGGGCGCTACATCACCGGCGACGTCACGCCCGCGTATCTCGAATACGTCGAGGCCGTGCGCAATGGCGAGACACCGCCGCCGTCGGCATTGTCGACGCAGCAGCTGGATTTGAACCTCGCGACGGGAACCTGATCCATCCTGTACAGCCAGAAACGCCCCCGAACTGGCATCCCGTTCGGGGGTTTTATTTTCAGGGACAGAGCATGAACGAAGAATACGACCTCGACACGCTGGCGATACGCGCCGGCACGGTGCGCAGCCAGTTCAACGAGCATTCGGAGGCCATGTTCCTCACCTCCAGTTTCGTGTTCGGCAGCGCGGCCGAGGCGGCTGCGCGCTTCAAGGGCGAACAGCCCGGGCCCATCTACGCACGCTTCACCAATCCTACTGTCAACATGATGGAAGCCCGCCTGGCCGCGCTGGAAGGGGCGGAGCGGTGCGTGGCGTTTTCTTCCGGCATGGCGGCCATCCTGGCCACGGTGATGGGCTTGATGAAGGCGGGCGAGCACATCGTCGCGTCGCGTTCGATCTTTGGTTCGACGGTCCAGCTGTTTTCCAACATCCTCGGCCGCTTCGGCATCGAAACCACCTACGTGTCACCGACCGACCCGGACGAATGGCGCGCGGCGGCGAGGCCGAACACGAAACTGTTCTTCGTCGAGTCGCCCTCCAACCCGCTCACCGAGGTGAGCGACATCCGTGCGCTGGCGGACATCGCCCACGAATCAGGTGCCTGGCTGGCGGTGGACAACTGCTTCTGCTCGCCCGCCCTGCAAAAGCCGCTGGCGCTCGGTGCGGACATCGTGATCCATTCCGCCACCAAGTACCTCGACGGCCAGGGGCGCGTGCTGGGTGGTGCCGTACTGGGCTCCCAGGCCCTGATGGAAGGCGTGTACACCTTTTTGCGTACCGCAGGCGCGACGCTGTCGGCGTTCAACGCCTGGGTCATCCTGAAAGGCATGGAAACGCTGTCGATCCGGATGGAGGCGCATTCCCGCAATGCGCTGGCGCTGGCGCAGTGGCTGGAGGCGCAGCCGCAGGTGGCGCGCGTGCTGTATCCGGGTCTGCCTTCCCATCCGCAGCATGCGCTGGCGATGCGCCAGCAATCGACGGGCGGCGGCATCGTGGCGTTCGACCTCAAGGGCGGCAAGGACGCTGCCTGGAAACTGATCGACGCCACCCGGATGCTGTCGATCACCACCAACCTGGGTGA
>JBEQCD010000054.1:0-16774 GCA_041639515.1 Hydrogenophilales bacterium
GCTCGCGCACACGCTCAAAAGCCCACTGTTCGACTGCGACGACGACGCGCTGGTGACGCTGTTCGCCGCGTGCGCCGACACCGACCTGCGCGGCTGGGAACGCCTGCAATGGCTGGCCGCCGGCACCGACTGCCCGCCCTGCCTCGCGCGCGCCGCCAGCCTGCTCGCCGGCTGGCGCGCACACGCCGGCGTGCTCCCTGCGCACGACCTGCTCGACCGCATCTATTTCGAGGGCGACCTCGAAGCGCGCTACGCCGCCGCCGTGCCGCCGGCGATGCGGCCGCAGGTGGCGGCCAACCTGCGCGCCTTCATGCAGCTTGCGCTCACCCAGGACGCCGGGCGCTACCCCACGCTCGCCGGCTTTGTGCGGGAACTCGCCTCGCTCGTCGACGACACCGACGCGGCACCGGGCGAGGGCATCGCCGCCGACGGCGAGAACGCGGTGCGGCTGCTCACCATCCACGGTGCCAAAGGGCTGGAAGCGCCCATCGTCTGGCTGCTGGGCGGGCGCGACCACGACAAGCCGGTGCACCATGCCGTGCTTGCGCCGTGGCCGCCGGATGCCCTCCGGCCGGTGCATTTCTCGCTGTTCGGCACCCGAGCCGACCACGGCGCGGCGCGCGCCACGTGGTTCGATGAAGAGGCCGCGCTGGCCGTGCAGGAAACCGACAACCTCTTTTACGTGGCCACCACCCGCGCCCAGCAGGCCCTGATCGTGTCCGGCGACGCGGACAAGAACGACTGGCTGGCCCGCGCGCAGCAAGCCTGGCAGACCCCTGCGCTGCCGGACCAGCTCCCGCCCGCTGCGCCTGTCGTTGCGGTCGCCGCGCCCGCGCCTCAGACACTCAGCGCGCCGGCCATCGGCCAGCGCCGGGCGGCGAGCGTCGACACGCCCGCCACCCGGCGCGGCGAACTCTTCCACGCCTGTCTCGAACGCCATGCCCCACCCGGGGCGGCGCGCGACCTGCCGCAACTGGCCGCCCGGCTGGGGCTCGCCGCCGAACTGCCCGCCATCGAAGCCGCCGCGCGTGCCTTGATCGCGCGGGCCGAGCTCGCGCCGCTGTTCAACCCCGCGCACTACCGCGTCGCCCACAACGAACTCGCACTGATCGACGGCGACGGCCAGCTGCACCGGATCGACCGCGTGGTGGAACACGACGACGGGCTCTGGCTGATCGACTACAAGACTGGCGAGGACAGCCTCACGGCCCTCGACGCCGAACTGGTCGCCCGCCACCGGCCCCAACTCGATGCCTACCGCGCCCTGCTCGCCGCGCTGAAGCCTGGCCGCGCCATCCGCGCCGCCCTGCTGCGCGCGGATGGCCGGCTGGTGGATGTGGCGGCACTGTAAAAATTGCCGTGCCCCGGTCACAGCCCGCGCAAAACGCGCCACACTGCGCAAAAAATCTTACGGAGATTGTCGTGATGCGCTCACTCGTCCTGCTTGCCGCCCCCTTCCTGCTTGCGGGGTGCATTTCCTTCAATTCCAGCGAGTCGCCCTCCGGGCCCGACTACGCCGCCTTCTGCCAGGACAAACAGGCGCTGTGCCGCGAAATCTGCGGCGACGCCGGCGTGACGGCCTTCTCCTGCAAGGCCGCACCGCGCGAAGGGCTCGATTATTCCTGCCAGTGCAAGAAACCGGGTACGAAGCTGTAATGGACAAGCCCTACGCCGAATCCTGCGACCAGAACCGCGCACCCATACTCGAGGTTTTGCGCGAGTCCTTCGCCGACCGCAGCTATGTGCTGGAAATCGGCAGCGGCACCGGCCAGCACGCAGTGCATTTCGGTGCCGAGCTGCCGCACCTGCGCTGGCAGACCGGCGACGTGCCCCTGCACCACCCAGGCATCCGGATGTGGCTGGCCGACGCCGCGCTGCCCAACGTGCTGCCGCCCATTGCGCTCGACGTGAACCAGACCGGCTGGCACACCGGCCGCTACGACGCCGTGTTTTCCGCCAACACCCTGCACATCATGAGCTGGGCCGAAGTCGAACGCTGCTTCGACGGCATCGCCAGTGTGCTGGAGCCGGGCGGCACCCTGGCGGTTTATGGCCCCTTCAACTACAACGGCCGCTTCACATCGGAAAGCAATGCCCGCTTCGACGCCTGGCTGAAGGCACGCGACCCGGCGTCGGGCGTGCGCGATTTCGAAGCTGTCGATGCCCTCGCCCGCGCGCACGGGCTGCATTTGAACCGGGATGTCACCATGCCGGCCAATAACCGCACCCTGGTCTGGGTCAGGGGGTAGTCCCTAATACCCAGCCCCGCAGTCTTGCCCCCCTGCCTGCGTTGCCTATAACGAAACCTCACGGTTCCGGGGAGGCATCCCATGCGCATCGCCGAACTCATCCAGCGCTGGAGCACCGAGGGGCAGGCCCGCTCGGCCTGCCGCGCTTACTCCGTTTCGCTGCCGCTGCGCGATGCGGCGCGTATCGAGGCGCTGCACCTGATGTATCCCGACCGCAGCGAAGCCCAGCTCGTGGCCGACCTGATCCGCGCCGCGCTCGACGAACTGGAAGTGGCCATGCCCTACATTCCCGGCGCGCGGGTGATCGCCGAGGATGACTACGGTGACCCCATCTACGAAGACCTGGGCCCTACGCCCCGGTTTTATTCCCTGTCGCATGAAATCCTGCGCAAGCTCGCCACGGCCCCCGGTGGCAAGTAATCCCCCGTCGGTTTAATTTACATTTCGCCCGGGCGCGACCGGGCCGGAATGAGCCAAGTCGCTGGTTTGACTGGGTTATTCGGCTCTGGCACAGGCATTGCTGATCCTCTCTCACAAAAACCATGCAGAAACCCGGCACCAGCATGTACCTCGGACCAGCCTTTCTCTTTGCAGCATTCGCCAGCCTGTTCTATGTACCGGGCTTTCTCGACATTCCGCTTGGCCTGATGACCCCGCGTCAACTGGTCTCGCAACTGCTTTTCTCGGTATTCGGCCTCATTTCGCTTGCCGCGCTGGCGCGCTCGATCGAACTCGATCCGGTGTGGCCGTGGCGGCCGGAGTTCCGGCGGATGCTGAATGGCCTGATGGGGCGCTGATTCCGCGCGAGCCTGCCGCACAGGCAAACACGGACCGCCGGCACGCACAAGCCACGGCACGCGCATAAAATGGCGGTTTTTCAGCCGCTGCCGCCATCATGCCCGTCAATCTCGTTGCGCCCGATCCCGCCTCCCTGCACCCCGTCGCCGGCGTCCGCCTCGGCATCGCGTCTGCCGGCATCAAGAAACCCGGCCGGCGCGACATCACCCTGATCGAGCTTGCGCCGGGATCGCGCGTTGCCGGCGTATTCACGCAGAACCGCTTCTGCGCCGCGCCGGTCACGCTGTGCAAACAGCACCTGGGCCAAGCTCATCAAGGTGGCGGTGACATCCGCGCGCTCGTCATCAACACCGGCAACGCCAACGCCGGCACCGGCGAAGCGGGCCTGGCCAACGCGCATCGCACCTGCGAGGCCGTCGCGGGCCTTTTCGGCGTCAAGGCTGAAGCCATCCTGCCTTTTTCCACCGGCGTGATCCTGGAGCCGCTGCCGGTCGACAAGATCCTGCCGGCGCTGCCCGCCGCACAGGCCGATCTCAAGGCCACAAACTGGTCCGAAGCCGCGCACGCGATCATGACCACCGACATCGTCGCCAAGGGCGCATCGCGGCAGATCCGGCTTTCCGGCAAAACCGTCACGGTCACCGGCATCGCCAAGGGTTCGGGCATGATCCACCCCAACATGGCGACCATGCTGGGCTACCTGGCCACCGACGCCGCCGTGTCTCCTGCGCTCGTGCAGCAGCTGGTGAAAGAAGTCGCCGACGTATCGTTCAACTGCGTAACAGTGGACGGCGACACCTCGACCAACGACAGCTTCATCCTCATCGCCACCGGCTGCGCCGGCAACACCGAGATCGCCGACGCCGCCAGCGCCGACTATGCCGCGCTCAAAGGCGCGCTGGACGCCGTCGCCGTCGAACTCGCGCAGGCCATGGCGCGCGACGGCGAGGGCGCGACCAAGTTCATGAGCATTGCCGTGGAAGGCGGCCGCGACCGTGCCGAGTGCAAGCAGATCGCCTACGCCATCGCCCGCTCGCCGCTGGTGAAGACCGCCTTTTTCGCCTCCGACCCCAACCTCGGCCGGATACTGGCCGCCATCGGCTACGCCGGCGTGGGCGACCTCGACGTGAACACCCTCAAGGTCTGGCTCGGCGACGTGCTGGTGGCCGAACACGGCGGGCGCGCGGCGAGCTACACCGAAGCGCAGGGCGCTGCCGTGATGAAGGAAAGCGAAATCACCGTGCGCGTGGCACTGGGTCGCGGCACGGCCAGCGCCACGGTGTGGACCTGCGACTTTTCCTACGATTACGTGAAGATCAACGCCGAATACCGGACCTGAACTGGCTTGCAGGGCCCGATTCACCGCCATATACTGATGCCATATACATCCCATGGAGGGAAAGCCATGACAATCAGTTCTGTATTCACCAACAATCGCTCGCAGGCAGTCCGCCTGCCCGCCGAGCAACGCCTGCCCGATGGCGTCAAGCAGGTCACCGTCCGGGTGCGCGGCAAGGAGCGCATCATCGCTCCGCTTGATTCAAGCTGGGACAGCTTCTTCCATGACACTCCGGCCGTCAGCGATGATTTTCTGGACACCCGTGCCTCTCAGAACCAGGGCGCGCGCGAACCCCTGTAATGCTGGCGTATCTGCTGGACACCAACATCGTCATATACGTCGTCAAGCGACGACCTCTGGAAGTGCTCGCCAGATTCAACGAAAACGCCACGCGCATGGCCATTTCGGTCGTGACGCTGGCCGAACTCCTGCACGGTGCGGAAAAAAGCAGCCGCCCGTCTGCCAATCTTGCCGTGGTGGAAGATTTTGCCTTCCGGCTTGACGTGCTGCCCTACACGACCAAGGCAGCACAGCACTATGGACAAATTCGTGCCGCACTCGAGCGCCAGGGCCAGCCCATAGGCGTCAATGACCTGCACATTGCCGCGCACGCCCGCAGCGAAGGACTGACACTGGTCAGCAATAATCTCGGCGAATTCAGCCGCGTGCCCGCCTTGCAGACCGAAAACTGGCTGACTGCCTGACCGTCACGGAGCCCCCCATGAGCCACGAGCCGCGCATCGCCCTCCTGATCGACGCCGACAACAGCCCGGCGGACATGATCGACGAAGTGCTCGACGAACTGGCGAAGGAAGGCGTCATCAACATCCGCCGCGCCTACGGCAACTGGAAAAGCCCGCACCTCAACGCTTGGGCGGCGCTGCTGCACGACTTCGCCATCCAACCCATCCAGCAGTTCGACTACACCAAGGGCAAGAACGCCACCGACGCGGCCATGATCATCGACGCGATGGATCTGCTCTACACCAAGCAGCTCGACGGCTTCGGCATCATGTCCAGCGATTCGGATTTCACCCCGCTGGTGATGCGCCTGCGTGCCAACGGCCTGAAAGTTTTTGGCTTCGGCGAGCAGAAAACGCCCAAACCCTTCGTCAACGCCTGTTCCAAATTTCTCTATCTGGAAAACCTCCGGCGCCCTGAGGAAGCGCCTTCTGCCGCACCAGCCGATGTGGTCGTACCTGACGGAAACGGTGCGGCCAAACCCGCACCTGCGCGAGCGGATGCCAAGACCCTGCGCAGCGATACCCGCCTCGTCAATCTCCTGCGCAAGGCGGTGGAGGCGGCGGCTGACGACGAGGGCTGGGCCGGCATGGGCGCGGTCGGGCAGCACATTTCCAAGCAGGCGTCGTTCGACTCGCGCAACTACGGTTACGCCAAGCTCTCGGGGCTGTTCCAGGCGATCGGCCTGTTCGAGCTGCGCACCCACGGCAAGGGCCTGCAGGTGCGCGACAAACGGACACCCCAGCCCTAGGCGGCCACGCCCCATGCCGCTCGCGCTCAGCCCCGACCAGGTCGCCTTCCTGCAGGGCCCGCTGTCGATGAACATCGGCGCGGTCGGTCGCGACGGCTGGCCGTGCGTGACGCGCGCGCAGGGCATCGTGGTCGCGCGCGACCGGCGCGCGCTGACGGTGCTGCTCTCGGCCGCGCGCAGTCAGGCGGTGCTCGACGCGCTGGCGGCGGGCAGCGCGATCACGCTGGTGGCGAGCCGGCCGGCTACGCACGCGACGCTGCAACTGAAGGCGGCGCGCGCCGAACGCGTGCCGGTCACGGCGGCGCACAGGACGGTGAGCGCGCATTGTGTATCGGCGTTCGGCGCGGAGCTGGCGGCGCTGGGCTACGGCGACGCCGTCCCCGACGCGCTGGCGGCAATCCTGTCGACCGGGGACCTCGCCGCGCTGCGCTTCGCGCCCGAGATCGTCTTCGACCAGACGCCCGGCCCGCAGGCGGGCACGGTGCTGGCGCGCGCCCCCGACGTGATCGCACCATGAAACTCACCCTCGACGCGATCCGCGCCTGCCTCGACGGCGCCGTGCCGGCCGTGGTCGCGACCTGCGCGCCCGACGGCACGCCCAACGTCGCCTACGCCTCGCAGGTGCATTACGTCGACCGCGAGCACGTCGCGCTGTCGTTCCAGTTTTTCAGCAAGACGCGCGAGAACGTGCTGGCGCACCCCTACGCCGAGGTGCAGGTCATCGAGCCGGGCAGCTTCCGCCACTTCCGCCTGCGCGTGCAGTACCTGCGCACCGAGACCGCCGGCGCGCTGTTCGAATACATGAAGGCGCAACTCGCCGGCATCGCCGCGCACAGCGGCATGGACAAGGTGTTCGTGCTGCGCGGCGCGGATGTCTACCGCGTGCACGCCATCGAATGCGTCGACACCCACGTTGCCGCCGCCGCCGGACGCGCTCTTCGCGCTGCGGCGCACGCTCGACCATCTCGGCGCGTGCGACGACCTGGCGCAGCTCGCCGACCGGGCGCTGGCCGCGCTGGCGCACGGTTTCGGCATCCGCCACGCGCTGCTGGCGCTGCTCGACGCCCGCGCCGTGACGGCGTCAGGCACAGCGGCAGGCGCAGCCGACTGCGCGCTCTACACCCTCGCCAGCCTCGGCTATTCCACCTCCGGCGTCGGCGCCGAAGTCGCGCTCGGCGAGGGTCTGATCGGCGTCGCCGCGCGCGAACGCATCGCGGTGCGCATCAACCACCGCACCAGCGACACCGCCTATCAGGCCGCCCTGCGTGTGACCGACACGGCCGCGCCGCGCATCGCACTGCCGGTGCTGGCGCAGCCGCACAGCCGCATCGCCGTGCCGCTGGTCCACGGCGCGCGCCTGTTCGGCGTGCTCTACGCCGAAAGCGAGACCGAGGCGTTTTTCAGCCACGCCGACGAGGACGCACTGGTGGTCTACGGCCGCCACCTCGGCGCGCTGCTCGCCCGGCTGGCGGCGCTGCCCGACGACGACGCCGGCGCACCGGCCGCCGACGCGCCGCCCGCCCGCGTTCCGGCCGGCGCGCCGCTCGTCGTGCGCTACTTCGCCCACGACCACAGCGTCTTCATCGACAACGACTATCTCATCAAGGGCGTCGCCGGCTGCATCCTGTGGACGCTGCTCAACGAACACGCCGCCAGCGGCCGCCGCGATTTCTGCAACCGCGAACTGCGCCGCGACCCGCGCCTGCCGCTGCCGGACTTTGCCGACAATCTGGAGACGCGGCTAATCCTGCTGCAGCGGCGGCTCGCCGAACGCTGCCCCGCCATCGCGCTCGCCAAGACCGGGCGCGGGCGATTCAGGCTGGAGTTGGGGCGGCCGCTGGCATTGCACGCGGCGTAGCGGGTCGCGCGCGGTGCCAACGGGGTATCGTTGTGGCCTGCATGCGCTTTACTTCGCGCCGCTCACCGTGGAAACATAGAACGCAATCGCCGCGATCTGCTTTTCCGTCAGTTTGCCCTCATAGGACGGTATCTGGCCTATTCCATCGCGCATGGCTCTGGAAACGCGCCCGGCATTCGGTTTCAGTTCGTCGAGTACCGGACCGATCGCGCCCATGCTGCCCGCATCCTTCAGGGTGTGGCACAGCGCACAGGCGGGAACGGCGGACTTGGTGAAAAGCTGCTTGCCAAGCGCGAGTTGTGCTGCTTCGTCTGCGGCGAGGTTGGGTGTCGCGAGGCCCGCTGCCAGAAGCGCGAATACGCCAAAAGGAATCGATCTCATACCACGGTCACCTTCACCGCATGGTCGGCCCAACTGGTGTTGTTGTAACCGCTCTTGTTTTCGAGCCGTGCTTCGGGCTGCACGTTGCCTGCGACATCGGTGGCATGGCTGGCCAGAACGTGATCGCCGACTGGCAGTCTGGCCTGCAGCACGAACTGACGCCACGCGTATTTGCCGAGGTCGGGGCCCACGATGCGGGCCGCCTTCCAGGTCTTGCCGCCATCGACCGATACCTCGACGCCCTTGACTGCATGCAGGCCGCCGAAGGCGACGCCGTGGATCTGTACCGCGCCGGCCTTGAGCGGGCCGTCGTCAGGGATCGGCGCATTGATCCACGACTTGACATTCATTTCCTGCACCGACGGCAGTTCCGGTCCACCCTTGCCGCCGAGCGGCGCAATGCGGTAGCCGTGCGACATGATCTTTGCGTCGGTTTCCTTCGCCGTGAAGGCAAGCCGCTTGATGTACTTGATGTTGTTCACGCCGGTAAAGCCCGGCACGATCAGCCGCAGCGGTCCGCCGTGCGCCAGCGGGATCGGCTCGCCGTTCAGCTCCCAGGCGAGCAGCGCGTCGGCCATGGCGCTGGCCGGTACCGAGCGCTCGACGATTACGGTCTTCGGGTCGATACCTTCGGGCAGTTTCTCGCCGCCGGTGCCGGTCATGTATGCGTTGCCGTCGTTGACGCCGCCCAGCGCCTCGGTCACCGCGCGCACCGGCACGCCGCTCCACACGACGCAGCCGGCGGCGCCCACAGTCCACTTGGTGCCGCTCGGCTTGTGCGGGAAGAAGCCCCGGCCGTTGCCTGAACACTGCAACACCATGGCCACTGTCTCCAGGCCCATGGTCTTGAGCTCGGCCACGGTCAGCTTGCGTGGGCTCTTCACGCCCGCGATCTCGATTTCCCAGGCGTCACGGTAGGCGACGATGGCCGCGTCGGGGGCGGGCGCGGATATAGAGCTGGTCGGTGGGTGTGATGACGCTGGTGCCAAAAGCGCTGCGCCTGGTCTCGAGCGTTTCTTTGCTGTGCACGATGACGCTGGATGCATTTTTCCATTCGACGTACGGCGGCAGCGGGTTGGCTGCCAGTGCCGTCTGCGCCGATGCGCCGCGCGTCCAGCTGGCCAGGCCGAAGGTGGCCAGCGCGCCGGCGCTGCCGACCAGCAGGTGACGGCGGGTGATTGAAGAGAGGGTCTTGTTCATGGTGTCTCCAGGGTGGTTGTCAGTGATTATCGGTGCATGCGTTATGCGCGGGTCGTGCGCAGCAGGCTGCGCCGGGTTCTATCCGGACGGCTTGGCGAGTGTGGCCTGGGCCATCGTCAGCGCCTTCTTCTTCTGGGCCACCAGCACCAGCGGTTTGCCGGCACGCGAGGTGACCACCTGCCAGTACATGTTGTCCCACCAGCCGCTGCCTTCCTGTAGATCGACCGGCGCGTCGAAGGCGAGCACGGTGACCATGCCGCCCTTGTCGAAGAAGGTGGTCAGGTGATAGGCGGTGTGGCCATCGATGTCGCACGGCCGCATCAGCTGGGGATAGCCCGGAACGCGTTGCTGATCCCCCAGGCCCAGGTGCTGCAGCAACGACCGGGCCTCCATGAAGCGGCCCCGCAAAGTGCGTTCGTAGTATTCATGCTCGATCGCCTCGCGCACCAGCACTGGTGGCCTCAGCGCCAGCACACCGCCTGCGCCGATGCCGAGCAACAGCAGCGCGCCGATGGCGCGCTGCACCGCGCCACGCCGCAGCAGCGGCGTATGACGCAGCAGGTGGGCGGGCGGCTGTCCAGGCTCGTAGGCGAGGGCCAGTTCGGCGCGGGCGCGCAGGTCAAATTCGCTGTCGCTCGGATCGTGGGGGTGGGGGTGTGTCATCTCATGAAACCCTGTCATATGACCTTGCGCAGCGCGGTCACTGTGTCTGCGCCTGCGCTGGGTTGGGGGTGTGACGGCGGAGCCATCGCGGCCTTGAGCGCGTCGCGCGCCCGTGCCAGTCGCGAGAGCACGGTGCCGGGCGCGATCTCGAGCGCCTCGGCCATGCACGCGGTGGACATGTCGTCGAAGTAGTAGAGCACCAGCACCTCGCGGTGGATTGGCGCGATGCGGGCCAGCGCTTTCACCACATCGAGCCGGTCATTGAGACCGACGTCGGATGCCTGCGGGTCGGGCGTCTCGGCCAAGTCGTCGAGTGATTGCGTCTGCGGTGCCAGGTGACGGAGCGCACTGCGCCGCATGATCTGGAACAGCCAGGCGCGCGCCAATTCGGGCTGTCGCAGTTGGTCGCGATGCTTCCAGGCATTGGCGAAACTGTCCTGCACCACATCCTCGGCAACCGCGCGCGAACCGGTCAGCGCCCAGGCGCTGCGCAGCAAGACGCGGTAGTGCTCGCGCACCCATTGGTTGTAGCGGGACTCAGATGACTGGAACAGGGACATGTGCATAAGAGCGCGTACGGCCCTGCTTCATTCCATCTTGCATCAAATGGACAGGCTCCCATGTCAGTAGGGCCGTCGGTTCATGGCATGCTACATGCCGCTGATCGAGGCTTTCTTCCACTACCGCAATCCCGACGGCAGCACGCTGAAGGGGCTTGCCAAGCGATGGCGGAGATCTATGAGCCCATCGACGAGGTGAAGTACTACCGCGAACAGTTCGGCGTTGCTGCACTGCGTGGCGTTCGTTATGGCTTGCGGATTGCTGACTTCCTGATCGCGCCATTCGCAATTGAAGGTCAGGCGGGTGTTCTTGTAGAAATACCAGTTCAGGCCCACCGTGGTTGTATCGAAGCGGCTTGCTTGACTCTTCGCTGTGACTTAGTTAGCGCCGCTCCAGGGTTGCACTTCCGGGCTGCCGGTCAGGTAGGTCGGCATCGGCTCCTTGATGGTGGTGCGGTTCAGCACCGTGTCGGCCGTGCGGTTGGGCAGCCCATTGAGGTAGGCCTCCACCACCTCCACGCCGTCCAGTGCGTTGCCGTTGCCGTCGGTGAGCGGCTTGACCGTGGGCACGAAGGCCGCGCTGATCGGCACGCGGTTGATGTACACCGTGGTGTCCACCGTGTCCGTGTCGTAGTAGTAGGAGCAGTAGGTGTACTTGTTGGCGGCGTTCCAGGCGCTCCAGCTGCCGTTTTTGTTCTGGATGGCGATGTTGCGCACGCGGTTGAGTGCCCCGCTGACCGTGCCGTCGGGGTTGTAGGTCGCACCGCTGATCGGGTACAGGTCCGAAGTCACGCCCGAGAAGTTGAACAGCCAGCCGCCGGTCCAGCGCCGCGGATCCGGGTCGAGCGAGCCGTTCGCGGCGTTCTCCATCTGGTTCTTCACCTTGCCGCCCTCGATGGTGCCGCAGGCGATGCGAGGGCCGATGGCGACGAAATGATAGAGGTCCTCGCGCTTGATCGGACCCTGCTTGATGTGGGTGCCGTAGCGGAAGCCGCGGATGGCGGCGATCACGTTGGACGGACGGTCGACATCGTTCATCTCGGCACCCAGCTGCTGGATCGCCACGGTGCGGAAGGCGTCGGTCAGGAAGTCGTGGCCGGAACCTTCTACCACGGCCGGCATGTCGTCCTGGGCGAAGTTGGCGCGGTGCAGGTCCTTGGTCGTGTAGCCGACGATCTCATCGATCGGTCCCGCCGGCTTGCGGCCGCTGAAGATGTTGGGCTCGATCGCCGCCGGGTTGAAGGTGCCTTTGACGAAGGGTGCGCGCACCCTCTTCACCATCTTGGCCACGGTGTCGTTGGACTTGAGCCGGTCGTCGATGATGTGGGCTTTCCAGTCCCATTCCTTGATTTCCAGCTTGCCGGTGCGCCGGTTCTTGCGGAACTCGAACTCGATCTCGCCGATCATGGTGCCATCCTGGCCTTCCTCCACGAGCAGGGTGCCGGTGCTGGTGACGTAGGGTTCGCGGGTTTCCTCGTGCATGTCGGCGGACAGCACCAGGTCGATGCCGGGGTTGCGCTCGGCCAGCAGGATGTTGTTGGCCAAGCCCATCTCGGAGGCGACGATCAGCAGGTCCACCTGCGGCCGCAGTTCGGCGATCTGCGCCTGCAGCTCGGCCTCCACCTGGGAAACATCGCTGCCGACGACACCGGCACTGCCGGGCGCCGAGCTCATGAACTTGAGGCCGCGAATCACGCCGCTGCCCACGATCTGCGGCCCGCGGTCGGTGGTGAAGCCGATGACGCCGACCTTCACGCCGTTCACCTCCCGGATCACATGCGGCGGCAGCACGCGCTGGCCGGCCAGCGCTGCGTATTCGGGCTTCTCGGCGGAGTAGTGCACGTTGGCGGCAATGGTGTTCCAGGAGGCCTTCGGCGGGTTGCCGTTGATACCCACGAACAGTTCGCGGAAACGCTCGGTGCCGTAGAGGAATTCCCAATTGCCCGGCGCATACACGTCGATCTTGAACAGGTTCAGCACTTCGACCAGCGCCTGGCCGCGGGTGTGCAGCGCCTCGGCGGAACCCTGGATGGTGTCGCCGGTGTTGATCAACAGATTCTTGTTGCGGTTGTCCTTGCGGATTTGCTCGACCTTCGTGTACATGCGCGCGAGACCACCTTCCATGCGGCCCATGCGGCCGCTGCCGTCGTTGCGGACGTTGGGGCGCGGAATCAGGTGGCCATGGATATCGCCGATGTGGATGATGGTGATTTCTTTTTTGTCGTCATCATCCGCGATGGCAGGGGCGAAAGAGCCCATGCCAACAGAAAACGCGAGTGCCGCCGAGAGTGCCGAGATAGTCGTCGGTTTCATGTGATGCCGCCTCCATTGTCGTTGTGTCTGTTCAGGTTTCCGGTGGCAGATGCGCCATGGGAACGACGCGTTGTGTACGGGCCTCGTAGCCGGTTTTCGCCGACTATCGCTGGCTCGATCAGCACACCACCGCGCCATGTCTATGCATGAGCGAAAACCACCGACCCTTGTGGTAATAGGTTCCCAGTGAGACCAGCCCAATTACGGCTCTTCCGGTAAATCCTACGGAGAAATGGGATGACCGGCACCCCTGAAATGCTGTATCTACGCGGTTTTCTGACGACGCGAGCAGGTACGGCATATGGGGGCGGTCATCCCGGCGAAGATTCTGGGGCTTGAGGGGCAAGTGATCAAGAACGTTTTGTTCGACGAAGTGAGCGGGCGGGTGCGGGTCGTGTGCAACCGCGACCGGCGCCGGCGACCCGTCGATCACCGCACCGGCCGAACCGGCGCAGTCAATCGCCTGCTGCGCCGGATCGTGCTGGACGTGCCGCTGGGCGGCTGGCCGTGCGAGATCGAGATCGAATACGCCGAGACCTTCCTGTCGTTCGGACAGGTGCGCGTCGAGCGGCTGCCGTTCGTCAGCCCCGGGGTTCGGGTGACCCGGCGCTACGCCCGCCTGATCGCCGGGATGGCACGCCATATGCCGATCTCGACGGTGGCGCGCCACACCGGGCTGTCGTGGGACGCGGTGAAGGCCATCGAATGCGCGCATCTGGCCGAGACGATTCCGATCCCCGACCCGAAGCGCCTCGAAGGCATCCGTTATCTCGGCGTCGACGAAGTCGCCCGTGCCAAGGGACAAAGCTATTTCACGCTGGTCTACGACCTGTCGCCCGGCACGGACTACGGCCGCATCCTGTGGGTCAGGGAAGGCCGCGAGTCGACGGTGCTGCTTGAATTCCTCGACGCCCTGTCGCAGGCGTGCGCCGACGGCATCGAGGCGGTGGCGCTGGATATGGGGCCGGCCTATATCGCCGCGGTGCAGGCGTCGTTGCCGACGGCTGCCATCGTCTTCGACCGCTTCCACGTCATGCAGCTGTTCAACAAGGTGATCCGCGACTGCCGCCGCGCCGAGTTCAGGGTCGCCGGGACGCTGGGCGACCTGACAGGTCAGCAGGCGATCAAGGGCAGCCTGTGGCTGCTGCTGTCGAACCGCACCACGCTCAAGGACACCGATCGGGATCGGCTCGACCAGCTGCTGGCGCAAAACCAGCCGCTGGCCACGCTCTATGCATTGAAGGAGCAGTTGCAGCGGCTGTGGCAGCCCGACTCGACATTCGCCGCGATGGCCGCGCGCCTCGACGACTGGTGCGGCATGGCCACGGCAGCCCATATCGCCGGATTGAACAAGTTCGTAAAGACCTTGCAGGCGCATCGCACGGGCATCTGCGCGTATGCCGATCATCCGATCACCACCTCGCGGCTGGAGGCGGGAAATGTATCGATCGCCCTGCTGCGCCGCCGCGCCAGGGGCTTCCGGGATATGGAATATTTCAAGCTCAAGATCTTCCAGTTGAACACCAGGGACACGCCGTCATTCCTCTACAACCGCGCGGCACCAGAGCCGTTGCTAACGCGCTTGCCTACCGTAGGAAAACCGTGAAGAGCCCACATCTGCTCGGGATTCGGGGGAAACGAGACAACGCTTCAGAATCGAACAGCCGGTGTTTCGATCTTCAGACCATTGCCACGTGCGTTGACGTAAAGCTCCAGCAGCGTGTATTCCTCGCTGCCGAAAGGGTAGCCCTCGGCGCGGAACTGGCCATAACACTGGCCCATTCGGGTCTGCAGGCCGACCACTCGTCCATTCGCCAGCCGATAGAGGGGGAATCCATTGCTCTGCCCCTGGGACAAGACCTGCGCCCTTAGCTTCAATCCAGGGTAATTACCATGACAGCTTGCGCAAGCCATATCAAGCTGCCCAGCACGGGTTTCATACAGTTTCTTTCCTCGCTCGTAAAAGGGTGCCATTTCCCCACCTGTCTGCACATTGACCACCTGGCCTCGCGCAAGATGGCGGACAAACGCTTCCAACGCCAGCGCATCGCTGCTTTCATATTTGAGCGGCGCATTTCCCAGCTTTTCCGTCCACTCATTGATGACATGTTGCTGAAGGGTAACTGGGTGCTGGGTCTTGCTGTTTAGCACCGGGTAAGTCGCGATGACTTTTGGATCAAGCTTCTTGCCACCCTGTCCATGACAGGTCGCGCAGGATTTTCCGTTCTTGCCAATGCTGGCAAAAAGCTTGCGTCCCTTTTCGACAGCCTCCATACCCTGATTCAGGAAATCATCGTCTTGCATTTCCTTGGTTTCCTGTTTCAAAATCGTATAGCCTGAAAAAACATCTGCGGAAAACACACCTGTACTCAATGGCACAGTCAGCATGCATGCGCCTGCAATAATGGTTGTCTTGAACTTAAGCTTCATTGTTTACCCTTGAATTATTTGAGCGTCATCAAGTAAGCTACCACATCCTCGACTTCCTGTGCGGTCAGGATTGTGTGTCCCTGGTACTTCTTGGAAACCCGGCTGAGTTGATCAGGATTTTTATAAAACGGGGGCATCACTGTGCCCGGATTGATTTCCTGCATGTTCACGATACGCAACCTGAGTTGTCCGGCATCGTAACGGCTTCCGACCCCCACAAGCGGCGGCCCAAACTCACCGTGGAAATCCTCTTCCGCTATGGGCATTTGATGACAGGCAAGACAATTTCCCTTGCCTTGATGGATGGCCACATTCCGTCCATTGACTGGATCGCCCTTGAGCCCGCCCAAAGGGGCGGCAATCGAATAATCCGCATTTTTCCAGGACTGGTAGGCCTCGATCTTCTCAAGATTGGGCGTGGGGGTTTCTGGGGGAGCATCTGCAGCCAGGATGCCCAAAGGACTACCGGCAATCACGAAAGTTGAAGCGACGACAATCATTTTCAATTTGCAGTTCCTCCGTTTGATAGTTAAAGTGATTTAGGACACGGCTGTCCAAGATGGCCGAAACCACTCGGATGGTGCCTTGAACTGATGCGGGTTTCTGGCTGGTTGTGACGGGCTTTCAAGGCCGTGCCTCGATTCAGCGCCCAGGCGCTGCGCAGCAAGACGCGGTAGTGCTCGCGCATCCATTGATTGTAGCGGGATTCAGATGACTGGAACAGGGACATGTGCATAAGAGCGCGCATGGCCCTGTTTCATTCCCTCATGAATCGAAGGGCCGGGCTCAATACTTTTCGCCCCGCAACATCAAGCGCCTGGGCAATCCCCGGAAACGCCCGCCGGATGCGGCAGGCAAAATGGCAACGACCCCAAAGACAAGACCCCTTTTATCCGGGGGCAGGAACACATTCGGTTCCAGGGGGCCACCCAACCCGATCATGCCCGGCGGATCACCCACCCCTTCCAGGTCTGCTGGTGGCTCGCGATCAGGGGGCCAAAGCTTTTACCGCTTGACCGGCGGGCAGCAATGCCTCGATGGCCTTGAGGTTGCGGGCGTCGTCCCACTCGGTGCCGCCGAGCAGGGCGTAGCGCAGTTTGCCCTCGGCATCGACGATGAAAGTGGTGGGGAAGACGAATACTTTCCACTGCTTGCTCGCCTTGCCATCCTTGTCCATCAGGATGGTGAAATCGATCTTGCTGCCCTTGATGCCTCTCAGAAATTGCCGCACCTCGTGTTCGCTCTCGGCCATGTTCACCGCCAGTATGGCGAACGGCTTGCCCGCCAGCTTTTCTTTCAGCCGTTGCATGGAGGGCATTTCGGCGCGGCAGGGTGGGCACCAGGTCGCCCAGAAATTGACCATGACCACCTTGCCGCGGTAGGCGGAGAGATCGTGCATTCGGCCTTGCAGGTCTTTCAGTTGCAGCGTCGGGGCCGCGCGCGGCGGGTCGACCGGCTTGAGTTCCCCGGCATTTCCGTTTGCCGCGCAGG
>JBEQCD010000055.1:0-16557 GCA_041639515.1 Hydrogenophilales bacterium
TCCGATGGTGAGGGTTTCGTGCACGATGCGCAGTACCTGGTCGGGTTCGCGGATTTCGTGCGTGAGCAGGACGCTGACGCTGAACTGGCCGGCCGCCTCGAAAATGCTGCGCCAGCCGGCGGCGACCGCGCCACGGCCATTGAGCGCTGCCGCAAGCGGATGAATGCAGGCGATGTGATCGGCTGGTGCCCAGACCTGCATCATGTCGTCGAGCGAGCGCGATTCAAACGCGCGGTAGAACGCCGCCTCGGCGGCCTCCGGTGTGGCGTATCCCATGCAGGTTCAGTCGGCGATACCGGCGAGCAGCGCCTTTTCTTCCTCGACAAACCGCTTCAGCAGCGGTGCGTAGGCGGGCATGGCCATCTGCGCCATCATCTCGGTGTTGGGCTTGGCGATATAGACCTTGCCGTCGGTGCCTTCGAACACGCTGATGCGGCAGGGGGCAAAAGGCATGGCCTTGTTGGCCATCTGGGCCTTGAGCAGGTTTTCGGCCAGGTCCTTCCTGCACATGGCGAGCATGGTGAAGGGGCGGGCATCCTTCTGCCCGGCCTTCTGCATGGCTTCCTGCATGTTCATGGCCGGGCCGACTTCCCAGCCCCGTTTTTTCGCGGCGTCCTGCAGGGCCGCGATGGTTTCCTTGTAACCCAGGCGACTCTTGTGCTCGCTCATCATCGCGGCCATGAGTTTTGCCTGCGCTTCCTGCATTTTCTTCATTTCGGCCTGGACATCGGCCTGGGGGCCGGCGGCGAAAACGCTGCTGCTGGCAAGAAGCAGGGCGGCAAGGGGGGCAAAACGGGTCATGGCAATCTCCTGGGTAGGGTTGGGGCGGCGTGACGCGGACTCAGTGCCCGCCGCCGCTGGGCTTGCCTTTGAGGCGATAGAGTGTGCCGCAGTAGGGGCAGAGCGCGTCGCCGCGTGATTCGATCGGCAGGTAGACGCGCGGGTGGGTGTTCCAGTCGGCGTGTTGCGGCATGGGGCAGTGAAGCGGCAGGTCGGATTCGCTCACTTCGATGACGCGCTGGGTGTTGTCGTGCCGTTCGCTCATGCCGGGCTCCGGGTTATTTGACGGGGGTCAGCCAGCCGGTATGCGCAGCCGCGCGGCCGTGCACGCAGTCGAAATACATCGCCTGGAGTTTTGCCGTGAGCGGGCCGCGCGTGCCTTCGCCGATGGCACGGTTGTCGAGTTCACGGATCGGTGTGACCTCGGCTGCGGTGCCGGTGAAGAAGGCTTCGTCGGCAGAGTAGACCTCGTCGCGGGTGATGCGCTTTTCGATCACCGGCAGGCCGATTTCACCGGCAAGCTGGATGATCGTGTCGCGCGTGATGCCTTCCAGAGCGCTGGTGAGATCAGGCGTGTAGAGCTTGCCGTTGCGGATGATGAAGATGTTCTCGCCGGAGCCTTCGGCAACGAAGCCGTCGACGTCGAGCAGCAGCGCTTCCTGATAGCCGTCCATCTCGGCCTCCTTGTGCGCGAGGATGGAGTTCATGTAGTTGCCGTTGGCCTTGGCCTTGCACATGGTGATGTTGACGTGGTGGCGCGAGAACGAGCTGGTCTTCACGCGGATGCCGTTCTTGATCGCGTCGTCGCCCATGTAGGCACCCCACGGCCAGGCCGCAACGATGACGTGCACCGACAGATTTTTTGCCGAGATGCCCATCGCCTCCGCGCCGAAAAACGCCATCGGACGCAGATAGCCGGACTCGAGATTGTTCTCGCGCACGACCATGCGCTGCGCCTCGGAGATCGTGGCCTTGTCGTAGGGCATTTTCATGCCGAGGATGTGGGCCGAGCGGAACAGGCGATCAGTATGTTCCGGCAGGCGGAAAATCGCCGTGCCCTGTTCGGCCTTGTAGGCGCGCACGCCCTCGAAGACGCCCATGCCGTAGTGCAGGGTGTGGGTGAGGACGTGGGTGGTGGCGTCGCGCCAGGGAACGAGTTTGCCGTCGTACCAGATGACGCCATCGCGGTCGGCCATGGACATGATGCTGTGTCTCTTTCTGTAGGGGATGCGGAGAGTGCGGATTTTACCGGATTCTGCTTGCGCCCGGCCCGGCTGCTGCCGGCTTTGTGGCAGGATGCGCCGTCAGGAGATAAAAACATGCATTGGAGAGGATGGCTGCTGGGGCTTGCCCTGGCCTGGGGCAGTGCGCAGGCCGCGCCTGCCCGTTTCGATTATTACCTGCTCGCCCTGTCGGTCGCGCCCGCGTTCTGCGAGGACCGGCCCGAGCGCACGCGCAACTACGCGCAATGCCGGCAATTGGATGAAGCCGCCTTCAAGACCCTGCCGCTGACCCTGCATGGCCTGTGGCCCAATCGCTTCGACCGGCGCCATCCCGCCTTCTGTGGTGCGCAGTCGGGCGGCGCGTTCTGCCGGCTGCCGGCCATCCGCCTGCCCGCCGCCGAACGGGCCCGCCTGGGGCGGGTCATGCCGGGGGCGGCCGATTGTCTGGATCGCTACCAGTGGGCCAAGCACGGCAGCTGTTCGGGCTTGCGCGAGGACGATTATTTCGCGGTTGCGTCAGCCCTGACCGAACGGGTGAATCGTGCGCTTGGTGCCGAACTGGCGCGCAGCATGGGGCGCGAGATCGGCCTGGATACCTTGCGGGCTGCGCTGCGAAAAAATGATCCGGCGCTGCTGAACGCCGTGACCTTCGATTGCCGCACTCCCGCCACACCGGAGCGTGCCAAGCGCCGTCCTATGCTGCGCGAAATCCGTGTGAGTTTCGTGCGCAATCCGGCAACCGGCGGGCCCGGCAAGCCGCTCGATTACCGGAGCGTGGGCCACACCCACTACAACTCGGGCTGTCCCGGAGGTCGTGCTTATGTCGATACGCCGCTGGATTGAGGGCGCAGCGCTGGGGTTGCTTGCGGGCGCAGCGCAGGCCGACGCCTGCCACGAGGCGCTGGCACGGTTCGATTACACGGCGGCGACACAGCTGGCGGCGAGTGCGCCAGCTTCGGCGCTATCCCGCATGTGTGCCGCACGGGCCGCTTACGAGACAGGACATTTTGCCGACGCGCTGACGCGTCTGCGCGAGGTGGAAGCGGCCCATCCGCAGGGCGAAACCCGCACCTACCTCTACAACTGGCTGACCGTAACCCTGCGCAAGCTCGGCCGGGAAGCCGAGGCGATGCAGTACGGCCAGGCCGCGCTGGCATGGGCGCGGCGCGAGACCAGCCGGCAGAATCTGGCAACCGCCTTGCACAATCTGGCGGGGCTCGCCTACACGCGGGGTGATGCGCCTGCCGCGCTGGCTCTGTACCGGGAATCGATTCCGCTCAACCCCGATCTGTCCGAATGTTCCGCCAGCCTCAACAATGTGGGCCTCATCTACCAGGCGGCGGGCAACAGGGTCGAAGCCGAGCGCTGGCTCACTGACGCAATCGCACTCAACCGCGCGCAGGGGCATGTCCATCATCTGGGCAAGCACCTGATGAACCTGGGCAATCTTTACCGGGAAGCGGGGCGCTACGAGGACGCACAGGCGCGCCTCGATGAAGGAGCCGGTTTGATCGACAGGGTGGGCGACGTGTACTGGCAGGCGGTTGCCGCGCGCTATCGCGGCTGGCTGGCGCGCGACCGTCGCGACTGGGCCGCCGCCGGGCGCTGGCTGGCACTCGCCGCGCGCACCTACGATGCGGCGGGTGCCTCGGCCGATGGCGACGCCACGCGCGAGGAACTGTCCAGGCTGTGACGGTTCACGGAGTATTGATGCGGACGAACTCGGGGAAATAATCCGCGCGGACGAAATACGTGCCGTCGCAGTTGTACGAGGCCCGCACGATGCCTTCCGAGAGGGAAATCGCGGCGTTGCGCAGGTAGTAGCCGTCGATGGCACGCAGGGTGTTGAAGCTTTGCACGATGGCGTCGATGCGATCAACGGCCAGCGGCTGCCAGCCCGTGCGTTCGGCATCCATCACCTTCAGCCAGTGCGCGGGCAGGTAGTCGCGCAGCGGGCCGGTCTGGATCATGGCCCGCACCCAGGCAATGGTGCGGGTCTTTTCCTCGTAGGGCACGGCGACGAAATGCCGGGCCACGTAGCCGGGCTTCACCAGGTCTTCCGCGTCGTGCACCTCGTAGGCAAAGGGGTTGAAGATCGACTCGGTGCGCACTTCCGAACTGTTGAAGCCCACGTAGATGGCGTACACGCCGGTATCGCGCAGCAGCGCCGCGCAGGTGTCCAGCACCTGGCCGGCAATGGGGTCGATGCGTGAGGGCTGGCGTGGCCGCAGCGGCACGGTCTCGCGCAGGCTGGGGTCGCCCTTGATGCTGGCAAAGGGCACGTCGGCGGGCAGGCCAAAGGCCCCGACAAAGGGTTCGTGCAGCAGACAGACCGGCGGTTCGGCGGGGTGGGGGGAATTCATCCCGCTATTTTCTCACGCGCGGTTTACAAATAGGATTTGGCTTCCTCGCCGGGATTGGGCAGTCCGGCTACTCGCCAGGCTTCGCGCGGGTTGGGGAAAAGATGCTGCATGCAGTCCGCGCTCTGGCCGGTGAGATGGCAGACATGCGACAGCGCAGTGACGGTGCCGTGGCGGGAATACTCACGGCGCAAGGCGTGCAGCAGGCCAATCTGCAACTCGTTGAGTGCCCCGATGCCGTCGGTCTGGGCGATGCGGTCAGCGAGGCTTTCGCTCCATTTGTCCGGGTCGAGCAGGAAGCCGTCGGCGTCGAACAGGGGTGGGTCGGACGGGCGGGCGGTGGGTGCCATGCTTCACTCCTTCGGGGAGAGGCTATCGGTATAGCACCCCGGCAGGCAGTCCGCAGCTTCAGGACACGTCCCGCAGGGCCTGGGGCCGGCTCTGGAAATCCTTCAGCGCGTCTTCCGCTGGCTGGGGGCGGCCAAAGTGTAGCCCTGGCCGAAATCGATACCGAGCGCGATCACCTGCCTGAGCACCGCTTCATTCTCGACATATTCGGCGACGGCGAGTTTGCCGTATCCATGGACTGCCTCCACCAGGGCGCGCACGAACAGGCGGTCGTCTTCACTGCGGTCGAGCCCGCTGATGAACGAGCCGTCGATCTTCACGAAATCGACCGGCAGGTGCTTCAGATACTGGAAGGTGGAGAACCCCACGCCAAAATCGTCGAGCGCGATCTTGCAGCCCAGTTCCCGGATACCCGCCAGCAGGCCTTCCGCATCTGCCAGCTGGTTGAGTGCTGCCGTCTCGGTGATTTCCAGGGTGAGCTGTTGCGGCGGCACATGATAGGTCTGCAGCAGGCTGCTGAGCTGGGCGGGCAGGTCGGAGGTATCGAGGCTGCGCGCCGACAGGTTCACTGCCAGCCGCAGGCCCGGATGGGCGGCGATGAGCGCGATGGCGTGGCGCAGCACCCACTGGTCGATTTCGCGGATGAGGCCGGAACTCTCGGCGGCTGCGATCAAGGGTGCCGGGGCAAGAATCTGGCCGCTGGGGCCGAGCACGCGCAGCAGCACTTCATGGTGGGCAACCAGGCCGGTCTGGAGCGCCAGGATGGGCTGGAGATAGAGTTGCAGGCGATCCTGGCGCAGGGCATCGGTGATGAGTGCCAGCTGCTCGGTGCGGTCGAGCAGGCTTTCGCGGATACCGTCCTTGGCGTTGTAGAGATGCCAGTTGGCGCGGCCCTTGGCACGTGCTTGCGACAGCGCGAGGTCGGCGTGGCCCATCAGGGTTTCCACCGTACAGCCTTCCTGGACCAGTGCGAGGCCGACGCAGGCCGTGGCGATGTGCTGGGCCGAATCGCCCTTGCACAGCAGGCGCGCAATCTGCAGCAGCTGCGCGTCGGGTATGGGTTCGAAATACAGCGCGAACTCGTCGCCCCCCAGCCGGGCGGCCAGTGCAGGCGCAGGTTTCAGCTCGCGCAGGCGGTCGGCCATGTGCTGGATCACCGCGTCGCCGGCGCTGTGGCCGGCGAGGTCGTTGATGGCCTTGAAGTCGTCCAGATCGACCAGCAGCACCGCGCCGCCGCCGATTTCGCCCAGTGCGTGCGCCACCCGGCGCTGGAAGGCGGGGCGGTTGTAGAGGCCGGTCAGCGGATCGTATTCGGACAGGAAGCTGGCGCGAGCCTGGGCGCTCTTGAGTTCGGTGAGGTCGATGCCGACCGACAGAATGAGTGATTCGGCCCCGGCCTGCTGGCCAATCAGTGAATGGATCCAGGCAATGTTGCGCGGCCCGTCCGGCGTGGCAAGCGGGGCTTCGAAGCGCAGCGGGGCAGTGTCGCGGCCAAAATGCGTCAGCAGGCGGGCGCGCCAGTCGCGGCCTTCCTGGGCAGAAAGCAGACCATCGAAGAAATCCTGCCCGATCAGCCGGTTTTCGGGCACGCCGGTGAGGCTTTCGACGTAATGGTTGGCCATGCGGATCACACCACGCCGGTCCTGCGTGAGGATCAGCGCCTGGGCCGTGTCGAGCAGGCTGGTGATGAAGTCGCGCTCGTGTGACAGGGTTTCGACCAGATTTTCGAGTTCGTGCTGCTGGGTGCGGGAGGCGGTATCGAGGGTTTCAAGCTGGGTGGCAAGCGTGCGAGTGGCGTTTTCCAGACCGGAAAGCTCATCATCCAGTTTCTGCTGGCGCAGCGGCAGACGATGCCGGGCGGTCTGCCAGCGGCCTGCGCCCAGCAGGGGCAGGCTGGTGCTGACGCGGTTGAGGCGGCGCATGAACCAGGCCAGCGACAGCAGCAACACGGCTTCGGCCGCGATGAACACGCCCAGCCCTGTCGCCAGGTTGGTCAGGAACGCCCGCGAGATGGCGGCTTCCTGGCGGGTGACGTCCTTGCGGGTGACGAATGCCGGTGCATCGGGTGTGGCGGCCAGGGGATGCAGTTTCTCCCAGTCGTGGACGACGCCATTGGTGCTGCTGGATGCGGATTCGAGGCGCGGAAAATCGGCTGGCGCAGTGAAGTGCAGGTCGCGCAATGCGGGGCGCATGTCAGGTGCCGTGGCGGCATGGGGCAGCAGGGTGTCGGGTGCGACGATGGCCAGTTCGTGGCCGGTGCTTTGCACAAAGGCGCTCATCAGGCCGGACATGTCTGCGGTGACCAGCACGGCACCTACCGTCATGCCATCGCGTAACACCGGAGACACCCCGTAGAACAGGCAGCGGCTGGCGCAGGTCAGTCCGCTGGACGGGCGTTCTGTGTTGAGGGTGGCGGCGAGGACGTTGTCGATCAGGGCGTCGGGGGCGGGCAGGTTGCCAAAACCGGTCAGCAGTTGGCGATCGGTGTTGTACAGGCGCAGGCTTTCGAAGCCCTGATTGAGGCTGAGCTGTTCCCAGTAACGCTGGAGAAGATGGCCAGAGGCCAGACTGAGCGGGCCCTCCTGACCGGCCGCCAGGAAATCAGCGAGGCCGGCGCCGGCATCGACCAGCTGCCGTTCGTTCTGGCGGATCAGAAAATGCAGCAGGGCATCGTTGCGCACCGCACTGTCGAGACGGGTCTGTTCCGTGGTGCGCTGGATCTGATGGTCGTTGAACCAGGTAAGCGCCAGCGTGCCGGCTGCAACGGCCAGCGTGAGCGGCAGCAGCAGTTTCCATTTGAGGCTGAGAAAGCGCACGGGCTGCATGGTCAGAACCGCCAGGCGGCCTGCAGCAGCCACATGTCCCATTCGCGGGTGCGGGACAGCAGGGCAGGATTGTCGGGGCCGGGCAGCCAGGCCGTGCCGTTCACGCGATGGTATTCGGCACGCACCATGATGCTGGGAGTGGCATCCCAGCGCAGCCCGAGCGTGGTGTCGTGGGCATACATGCTGTGCGCGGGCAGCCCGGTCAGGGCTTCGAAGTTGCGGCCGTTGCGGTCCTTGCGGCTGCGATAGAACACATCATGGCGCACCAGCAGTTCCCAGGCCGGTGCAAAGCGCCATTCGCCCTGGGCATAGAAGGTTTCGGCCGGCGACTCCGAATCCGGCAAGAAACCGCCGAACCCCCTCAGCCGGACCCTGGGCTGGCCGTATTCGGTGGTCAGGGTCAGGGGCCCCAACCGGTGCTGGACCGAGAGCATCAGGTTGCTGAAATCGACTTCGCCTGCCGAAAACGGGTCGAGCGCGGACGGGGCGTAGTCGGCCTGTGCGTTGGCATAGGTGAGGGCAAGGGTGGAATCGGAAGGGCTGTCCCAGCGAAAGCGCGCTCCGAAGGCATGCTGTCCCTTGAGCTTGCCCGGCAGGTCGTTGCCGAGGAAGTTGTATTCCACGGCGGAACTGTCGAAATCGGGCCGGATTGCACCCACGCTCCATTCGGTCGAGCCCCAGTCGTGCAGGCCGCCGCCATAGACGAACATTCCGGGTGCGGCGAGGACGAGGCTGCGACTGTTGTCGAAATACACCGACTGCGGCAACAGGATGCCCGGCCGGGTAAACGGCACGTCGCGGGTCTCGTTGTAAAGGCCGTAGGGAATCTTGACCTTGCCGATGCGTACGCCGCTCTGGTGGGCCGTGTCCTGCAGAAAACGCCAGTCGACGTGGGCGTAATCCAGCCTCAGGCCGTCGGTATCGGTTTCACCTGCCCGGCGGTACATGAGCTGCCCGGACACACGCAGATTGTCGCGAACCTGCCAGGCACCGTGCAGGCCGGCTTCGGTGAATTCAGTGCTGACATCGTTCTGGCTGTCACCAAAGAAATTGTTGTGACTGGTGCCAATGAGTGCCTGCGCGGCGAATCCCTGAATCTGGATGCGCGAGGCCGTGCTGTCGTCTGCCCCGGCCGATGCAGAAGCGAGGCCCATCAGCATCAGGCCGACCCGGCCCGGCTTAATCCAGCTTGAGCGTCTTGATGCCTTCATGAGCCATGTCCTTGCTGGTATATCCGATTGCCCCCGGCGTGCTGCGGACCCGGGTACGCATCTCGATCTCGTTCCTGACTTCTATCGGCGCGCTGGCCATGCCACTGTAGCTCTGCCGATCCCATATCTGCCGCAGGCGATAGGGATAGATGCCGAGCGTGTCCTTGGCGAAGCGTTCGTGTACGGGGTGGTCGTCGGGCAGCACGAACACGACGATGGGCTGGCCATCAGGCCACTGGGTTTGTCGCAGGGTGTAGATGTTGCGCAGGCTGGGGATCGAGAGGCTGCGCAGTTCCACGCCGGCATGGGCGATGACACCCGCCAGCGTGTCGAGCGGGCAGCACAGCAGGGCAAGCAGGGGCCAGAAGAATAAGCGCACGCGGCGGCGAATCATTATTGTCTGTTGCGATTTATAGCACGCGTTCATGCAGTCGCGAGTGGCAGCAGCAGTTTGCGCACCGGTGCGGGCAGGGCTGCGTCGAGCACATCTTCGAGCGGAAGCCATACATGGCCCGGCGGGGTGGTGGTGCGTGGCGCGAGGTGCAGGCGCACCGGCTGGATGGTCAGGCGGAAATGCGTGAAGCCGTGTATGAGGGGGGGCAGCGCGTGCTGGGCCTCCACGGCGTATCCCCAGCGCAGGCGGCAGTGCTGGGCGCAATCGGCCGAGGCGTCGAGCTCGGGCAGGCTCCAGAGTCCGCCCCAGATGCCGCGTGCCGGGCGTTTTTCGAGCAGCAATTCGCCCCGGTCGAGTAGCAGGAGCATCTGTGTCTGCCGTTCCGGCAGGATTTTCTTCGGACGTGGGGCGGGCAGGGCGTGGGTACGGTTTTCGATATGCGCCACACAGTCGCCGGCAACCGGGCAGCGCGCGCAATCGGGCTGGCTGCGGGTGCAGACCAGCGCACCCAGATCCATCATGCCCTGCGTGTACGCATCCAGTCCCCGGACTGGCAGGCGCGATTCCGCGCAATGCCAGAGCGCAGTTTCAACCTTTTTGTCGCCGGGCCATCCCGCCATGCCGGTATGGCGGGCCAGTACCCGCTTCACGTTACCGTCGAGGATCGCACAGCGTTGCCCGTGGGCCAGTGCGGCAACGGCAGCGGCTGTGGACCGTCCGATACCGGGCAGTTGCATCAGCCCGGCGGCCGTCTCCGGAAAATGACCGGCGTGCGAGGCGACGATTTGCTGCGCCGCTGCATGCAGATTACGCGCACGGCTGTAATAACCCAGCCCGCTCCAGAGCGCCAGCACCTCGTCTTCCGTTGCGCGGGCGAGTGAAGCGACGTCAGGGAAGCGGGTCAGGAAGCGTTCGTAGTAGCCGACAACCGTGGCGACCTGCGTCTGCTGCAACATGATTTCCGACAGCCAGATGCGATAGGGGTCGCGGGTCTGCTGCCAGGGCAGGTTGCGACGCCCGTGCAGGCGTTGCCAGTCGATGATGCGGGTGGCGAAGGATTTCACGCCGCGAGGGTAGCATCCTTCGCGGCACGCGGGGGTGCGCCGCAGTCATCCCCGCGCGGGGTTCAGGCGTGTCCCAGTTTCTGCCGGAAGAGGTTCATCAGCTTGCCGAAGGCGGATTCGGTGATCGACTTGCGTTCGACCAGCACGGCTTCGCCGCGCCGGAGCTTGTCGGCCAGACGGGCGAGACTGATGGAGAAACTGTTCATGCCGTCCTGGTCGGCAAACAGGTAAGTGTTGCGCACCCCGCCCACCCAGCCCAGACGCGCCCAGCGGAAGGTGCCGTCGTCGTAATGGAATTCGACCCAGTCGCCTTTGGTCAGGGCGCGGGCACGCAGCATGAATTCGTCCTCGAATTCCGGCACGGGCGGTTCGGCCTGGGGCTCGACGGCGGCGACCGCTTCTGCCACGCGTGTTTCCTCCACGGCGTCGGCCTGGGCGCGTTCGGCTTCGATCACGGCGATTTCCTCCGGCGCGGTTTCCGGCAGGGGCACAGGCTGGGCGTTGGGACGCACGGCATTGGCGTGCAGGATGACCAGGCTGGCAAAGAAACGGTCGGCGATCTTCTGCGACATTTCGATTTCGACTACGCCATCACGCAGGCGCTTCAGCAGGCCGGGCAGGATGCGAACCAGCATCAGGCGGGCATCCATGTCGGCCTTGGTTTGCACACTCCACACCAGTTCACGCATGGTTTCGACATGGCTGTTGAAGTGCGCGCCTTGGTCGCCTTCCTCGATGTAGTCGCGGGTGAGCAGCTTGGCCCAGTCGCGGCGCAGGAACTCCCGCACTGACTCCGGAGCCTCTTCGTTGAGGGCGCGATTGATGAAGTCGTGGACCACCACAGGGGCAAGCTCGGCCCGCTCGCCCCGGCGGATGACGTCGATATCCTCGCGCAGGCTGACGGCCGTGACTTCTTCCACCTGATTGTCCAGCTCGGCATGCATGGCTTCGAGCGCTTCGGCGGCGTCGGCGAAGAGGCCAATGTCCTGCTCGAAGTTGTCCAGAACCTTGCCAACCACGCCGGATACGGCTTCCAGCCGGGCATTGCCCGCTTCGGTGTCGGGCAGGTGGACTGCCAGGCTGGCCACGGCATCCAGCATGCGGCGCACGGGATGGCGCGGCTGCGAGAAAAAGGCGCGATCGAGCATGGCAGCCTTGAGCACGGGAATCTGCAGGCGCGCGATCTGCGCCTTCAGCCGGTCGGGCAGGGCGGTTTCCTCGAAGACCACATCGAACAGCATGGCCACGGCGTCGACCAGCACAGCATCGAGCGGGCTCGCGGACTGCATCACCGGGCTCTGCTGAAGCACGCGCAGGACATTGCGCACGGCGCTGGCCTCGATCATGGGCAGTTCGAAGTGGCCGCCATCTGGCAGGGCAAGTCCGCCCATCTGCAACTGGCTGATGGAATCCAGCAGGCTGGCCTGGCTCGTCGCACCATGACCGGGCGGGGTCGGGTAGCTGCCGCCGGTATTGGCGGATGCCGCCATGCCGCCTGCCAGTTGTTCGAACAGCCGGAGCATGTCGTTGCCGGCCGGGCTGCCGCCCGCCTGTGTCCCAGCGGCCTGGGTCAGTCCGGCGGCTGGTGCGGACTGGCCGGTGGTGCGTTTTCTGGCCCCCACCTTGATGTCTGGCAGCACGCCGTGTTCGGCCAGGTGGCGGTTGATGCCCTGATAGATGGCTGCAAGCTCGGTGGTCAATACCAGATCGAACTGGTTCAACAGCACGATGCGGATGTTCTGTTCGACATCCATGCGGCCGATGCCTTCGAGCAGGCCTTCGCACAGTGCGCGCGGCCCCAGGGGATTGTCGTTCTCGGCGAGGTCAGACCGGCCAAGCAGGTGTGCAACGCGCGCGTCCAGTGCGACCAGTTCTTCGGCACAGTTGTAGCGCAGGCGTGACGTGGCCTTGTCGATTGCGAGTGTCAGTTCGAAATCCTGATCTTCGACGAGCGACAGGGAAAGCTCGAGCGGTTCGCTGCTGGCGGGTTTGTCGCGCAGGCCCGTGGCACTCTGGAAGGATTGGCAATAGGCATCCTTGCATGCGGACAGCAATTCATTGGCACGCTTGTTGAGCATGCCCTGTGCACCGAAATAAGTGTTGCGGGTGTCCAGCAGGGGGGAGCGGTCGGCCATGGCGAGGAGCGTGCTTTCCATGGCTTCCGCATGATGGGTGAGCGCGCGGGTCACGCCTTCGATCAGCAAGTCCCGGCAGGCGTGCAGATGGCCAAGCGTTTCGGCCGATGCCTGGGTGCGGCGATTGCGTTCGAACTGGTTGAGGTTAACGACGACGGATGAATTGTCAGGCATGTCTGGCTCCATGGGGTCACCTCGCGGGTTCCGCGCGGTTGGCCGACAGGAATAGGGAGACGGAGCAGATCAGAAGTGACCGGCGGCCCCGCTGTCTCGTTGTGTAACGAGACCGGAAACTTTGCGTCCCCGCCTCGCGACGGGTTTGCCCTGTTCGGTGTCGGCGGAGGATCCGGATTCCGGACACACAACCGCTCAACTGAACTATCGGCATCCCCGGAAGAAACTTTAGGGCGGATTGAACACGCAGTGGATTCAGCGGTGTTGGAGATGCTCTCGAAGGCGGAGCATGGCTTTTCGGGTAAGTGACTGCTCCGGTATTGCGGCATGCCCCGCACGAATCGCTTCGGCAAGCTGGGCGCTGTCGAGTGAAAAGCGGGTTTCTCCTTCGCTGTCGCAGAACAACAGATAGCCCTGCACGCCCACCCAGGCGACACGAGCGGTGTCCAGTCCTTCGTAGGGCGGGGTGAAATCGACCCAGTCGCCCTCTCTCAGGGCATCGGCCTGCTGCCAGGCCGGGTCCGGCGCATTGGCCTGGCCCGCTCGCCGGGCTTGCGCTTCCAGGCTCGACGAGGCAACGAACGACGGTTCGAAATGGCTGACCGGCGTTTCGGGGTGGCTGACATCGGGGCGTATCCAGCATTCCTGTGTGGCCGTGATGACAGCAAAAAATTCCCGTAACTGCTCAGGTTCGGCGTGTTGCGACAGGAGTCCGTTACGCAGGGCGCTGTTGATGCCCGGCAGGGTCTGCAGGCGTTTTTCACGGGTGGCTTCGTCGACAGGGGTCTGCAGGCTCAGGAAAAGATTCAGCAGCGTGGCACCGGCTTCCCGCCAGGCGGGCCCTTCGCCGGACTCCTCCACGTAGAGGGCAGCCATGTAGGGTACCCAGGCCATTTCGAGCTGGCGCAGAACCGACGCCGGGGCGGGATAGCGGGCGGTCAGGTCTTGCAGGTTTTCCAGCGCCAGCAGGGTTCCGAGTTCCTGACGCTCGACCTCCTCCAGGCGTGCCACCTCGGCTGCCATGGCCATGTCTGCCCGGGCATTTTCGGCATTCAGCCAGGCGTTCAGATGGTCATGTGCATCGGCAAAGGCCTGTGTTTGCCGATTGGGTTGATGCACGATGGCAAGACAGACGGTTTCCACTTCCGCGAGCGCAGGCTGGTGTGAGAGATGGGCTTCAGGGAAGCGCCTGGAAAACAGGCCCAGCAAATCCAGAGCGCGTCGGGCCGGATGGTCGTCGTCACTGAAAAAGTCCGGCGAAGCCAGGGCCACGCGCAGTGCCGGGATCTGCAACTGGGCGATGGCCGACTTGTAGGAGGCGGAAACATCCGGGTCGGTGAGGATGAACTCGAACAGGCTCGCCACGGCATCCAGCATGGCCAGGTCAAACTGGGCTGCATCGGTGGTCTGGGCGTGTGCCTGCAACTGGCGCAAGACCAGCACAGGCGCGCCGGCTGAATCGACAGTGGCGGCAGGGGGGGCAATCTGCCACTGATCCAGGCATTCCCGGAAACTGTCTGGCGGGGGTGCGATGACTGTGCCGGACATGCCAGTGCCAGAGCCGGATGGGACGCCGGCCGGCACAAAAACCGGCCCTGTGGAGTGCCCTGAATCTGGCCTGTGTCCGGCGTAGGGAGGGCTATGCGGGACGGTGGGCATGACACCGGATTCGGCGGTGCGCTGAATATGTGCCAGCACGTCCGAGCCCGCCGAGGGGGCTGAGTCAGCCCGACGGACGGGCGAGGGAAGGGGTTGCGACTCGCGTTGTGCCACGCCTCGCGATTCCAGAAACTGCCCCAGCGAGGCGTAGGTGTGGCGCAGGGTATCCTGAAGCGGGAGCATGGCCTGCTGCAACAGCAGGGTACCGCTCTTTTCTTCGAGATCCAGGGCATCCAGCGCGTCTGACAAGGCACTCACTACAGCCAGCGGGCTGTAGCGGGCCAGCACGTCGGCATGATGTTGATCCAGCAGTCCGCCCATGCGGGCAAGAAAGGGCTGCATTTCCGGGAACAGGGCGTCGGTCAGGCGGAGTCCGGATTTGCTTACGGTGAGCTGGCGATCGAGTGTCGCGTCGTCCAGCAGCTGGAGTTCCCCCGTCTGGAGGGTGCCATGCGCAATGTGGGGCACAGGATGGGCCTGGGCCAGGTGCGCACGATAATGCGTTGCGAATGCGTCCGAAAGCTGGTCGGGGTGCATGGCAAGCCAGTCCGCGCAGCTCTGGCCCACGATCAGCATGGAGGGACTCGGTTCGCTCGCGAGCGCACGCAGGATGCCGTCATGTATGGCAGGGCGACTGCGCTGGAAAAAATTGTCCAGCGCCTGAGTCAGTCGGGTGTCGACCTCGGTATGCAGGTCGTCAGATGTCGAGATGGGAATCGGGGAGTTCATGGCCAATGGAGATATCGGCCGGATTTCCCGGAAATTGAGAGTGTGGAGCGGGCGAAGGGAATCGAACCCTCCTCATGAGCTTGGGAAGCTCAGGTAATGCCACTATACGACACCCGCGAGACGGTTCATTACGGTGCGGAGTCTACCGTGTTGGGATCGTCGCTGTCGATACTTCCCGACCGTGCTGGTGACAGTATGGGGAGGGAGCGTGTTCAGGTTGATAGACGTGTGCCTTGCAAGTAAAGAGCAATAATCAAATCGAATGTGCGAAGAACGCCCATCAATCCCTGCAACGCACCATGATGCTCTTGCTATTGAAAGCCCCCGAATAAGCAAACGCCTGTCCTTGATACCCGTAAGCATTTCCGCTCAAGCTGGCATTGCCCACACCCATGGGGATAACCTGTCCCTCTCGGTTCAGCAAATCGTAGCCTCTCGCACCACATATTTCACCTGCTTTTTCGAAACAGACATTCATTCCAACAGCTGCTCCATCGCAACTTATGCTGTAACCGACCCTTCCATCAGCAAGATATGTTTCTTTGGAGATTGCACAACCACCAACCAACAAAACGACCACAACGACAGCAGAACGATCAATCCAAGTTCCATATTTCATAGGTGCTCTCCCCGGCATCTAAAGACTTGCGTTGCAAAGAATAGCTTACAAGCGTTCAAAATAGGCGGCTAAGTGCCTGCTATATGCACCAACTTGAAAAGCCGGTTATGACCGTAGTGACGGTTGCGACATGCTTTCCAAAGTGGGCCTCGCAGAACAAGCGTGGCCCGCTGACGATCACTGAATCACCGCCACTGCCGCCTTTACGGCTGCTGGACTGTACCCAAGCACTTCGAGCACTTCCCGCACCATCTGCTGCTTCTGCTGGGTCGGGGAGTTCGTCATGACCCAGAACCCAGTACCTTCGATCTCACGAGGCTGGGTGCTCTTCCCTGATTTCAGAATCTCGTGCTCGCTCCGTGCAAAGTAAGCCCTATTACGGCCTTGGATCTGGAGAACCTTCTCGAAGTCTTGCTTCTTTTGCGAATGAACCTCCTTGAAAATTCTAAGCATCCTAGCCACGGCCGTGGTCGATCGGCTGAACATTGGCTGTGAAAGTAGCAATGCCAACTCGTGCGGTTGCGCAGCAACTACTGTCTTTGCAGCTTGCCCGGGTTGAGCGCCAGCATCTACGCCGAGCAGCCTTCGAAGGATGCTCGACGCCGGCTCTCCGATCTCCTTGGTCTGCGCAGCTATGTAGCCGTATACGTCGTCTTCAACTTCAATGGTTTTCATGGTCGCCCTTTGCTCGTCACACACGCTCAAGCAGCGCGTAGAGATCACTTTAAGTGATGGTCAAGCGCTTGTCAAGCGCTTATAAAGCACTCGTGAAGCACGTCCCCCTCGTTCAAGCGGAGCACCACCGGGATGGCACTTGGCCAGCGAATCGCATTGGTTCACCAGCAACGGTAAGAAGTATCGACAGCGACGATCCCAACACGGTAGACTCCGCACCGTAATGAACCGTCTCGCGGGCGTCGTATAGTGGCATTACCTGAGCTTCCCAAAAAGCTTGCATAGGTTGTGACGAAGCCCTGAAAGCTCCTGATTCCGCTAAATCATTGATGAAATGGCCGATGTCATCCACCAGTGGGCC
>JBEQCD010000056.1:0-16551 GCA_041639515.1 Hydrogenophilales bacterium
CGAACCAATGCCAGAATGGGGGCAGTTTAGGACGGCATTGTCTAAATGAACAGTATTGGGGACAGACCACGGTTTATCTCATTCTCCATCAAGCCTGCACCACGGCATGGACAGCCCTCAACCGTTCGCCCATGCTAGCCTCGGCAGTCTTAAGGTCGTAGTCGGCCTGCAGATTCAGCCAGTACTGAGGCGTCTGGTCGAACGCACGGCCGAACAACAGGGCCAGCTCTGCGGTGACTGGACGCGATCCCTTGATGACGTGCGATACGCGCATGGGCGAAACGTCAATCGCGCGCGCGAATTCGGCCTGCGACATACCCAGGTCTTCCAGTATCTCGGCCAGGAACTCACCGGGATGGATGCTGGGCAATCCGTTTGGGGTCATGGCGTCTCCTCAATGGTAATCAACAATTTCAACATCGAAGGCATGGTCGCCCTCGAATCTGAAGCACACACGCCACTGACCGTTGATGCGTATGCTCCATTGGCCCTGACGGTCGCCTGATAGTTTTTCAAGCTGGTTGGACGGCGGCATTCGCAAATCTTCGACGCGCGTGGCAGCGTGAAGCTGACTCAAACGCATGGCCGCCCGTTTCAGGATTTCTGTCGGCAGCCGCCGTGATTTGCCGGTCGCAAAGAATTGTTCGGTTTCCGGATTGGCGAAAGTCTGGATCACACCCCAACCATAAACAATATGTTTATATTGGTCAAGGGTATCTGGAAGAACACTTCACCCCTCCGCCACCACCCCCAGCACCGCCTCGCCATAGGCCTCCAGCTTCTTCGTCCCCAGCCCCGAAATCTCGCCCAGTTCCGCCAGCGTGGCGGGACGGCGGGCGGCGATTTCGCGCAGGGTGGCGTCGTGCAGGATGACGTAGGCGGGCACGCCTTTTTCGTTGGCGGTTTCGCGACGCCAGGTGCGCAGCGCGAGGAAGAGCGGATCTTCGTCGTCGTGGACGCCTGCGCCTGAACTGGCGGCAAGGCGCGATTTCCGGCGTGACGGTGCGGCGGCGATGGCGCGCAGCCACACCTGTTCCTCGCCTTTCAGCACGGGCTTGGCCGCCTGCGTAAGTTTGAGTGCGCCGTAGGCGGTGTGATCCACCTCCAGCAGCCCACGCACAACCAGCTGACGCAGCACGGCCCGCCAAACTTTATCGGTCTGGCTCGCGCCGATGCCGAACACGCTGAGTTGATTGTGACCGAAGCGCTCGATCTTTTCGGTGGACTTGCCCAGCAGCACGTCGAGCACGTGGCCGGCACCAAAGCGCTGGCCGGTGCGGTAGACGGTGGAGAGCAGTTTCTGCGCGGCCTCGGTGCCGTCCCACAGCGTGGGCGGGTTGAGGCACACGTCGCAGTTGCCACAGGGTTGGCTCGCTTCGCCGAAGTAGCTCAGGAGCGCGACGCGGCGGCAGCTGGCGGCTTCGCACAGGCCCACCAGGGCGTCGAGCTTGGCGTGGCCGATGCGCTTGTGCGCGTCCTCGGCCTCGCCTTCGTCGATGAAGCGGCGCTGGGTGACGACATCCTGCAGCCCCCACGCCATCCACGCTTCGGCGGGTGCGCCGTCGCGGCCGGCGCGGCCGGTTTCCTGGTAGTAGCCTTCGACCGAACGCGGCAAATCCAGATGTGCGACGAAGCGCACGTCGGGCTTGTCGATGCCCATGCCGAACGCCAGCGTCGCGACCATGACGACGCCGTCTTCGCGCAGGAATCTTTGCTGGTGCCGGGCGCGAGTCGGATTGTCCATCCCGCCGTGATACGGCAGCGCGGTGTAGCCCACCGTGGTCAAAGCATCGGCGGTGTCCTCGACCTTCTTGCGCGTGCTGCAATACACGATGCCGGCCTCGCCTGTGTGCCCGGCCAGAAAATCGAGCAACTGGCGGCGTGGGTCGGACTTTTCGGTGATGCGGTAACGGATGTTGGGGCGGTCGAAGCTGGCGACGAAGACGCACGCGGCCCCGAGATCGAGCCGGGTGAGGATTTCGGCGCGCGTGGCGGCGTCCGCCGTGGCGGTGAGCGCGATGCGCGGCACGGCGGGAAAGCGTTCGTGCAGGGTCGACAGGCCCAGGTACTCCGGGCGGAAATCGTGCCCCCATTGCGACACGCAGTGCGCTTCATCAATTGCAAACAGCGACACGCGGGCGTCGTCGAGCAGCGCCTGGAAGCGCGGCGTGAGCAGGCGTTCGGGGGCCACGTACAGCAGCTTCAGCCCGCCCATCGAAAAATCGCGTTCGACCTGCATGGCCGAGGCGCTATCGAGGCTGGAATTGAGGAAGGCGGCGGCAATGCCCAGTTCCCGCAGCGCCGCGACCTGGTCCTGCATCAGCGCGATGAGCGGTGACACCACCACCGCGCAGCCGTCGCGCAGCAGCGCGGGAATCTGGTAGCAGACCGACTTGCCGCCGCCCGTGGGCATGAGCACCAGCGCGTCGCCGCCCGCCACCACGGTCTCGACGATGGCCGCCTGCTCGCCGCGAAACGCGGGGTAGCCGAATACACGGTTCAGCAGGCTCAAGGGGGTGTCGGACATGGGTGAAAAATGGCTGGCGGAGCTGGGTTAATTATTGATTTTCCGGCTGGAAAATCAGCGTGTCACATCGGCTATAATTGTGTCACGATTTACGCCGTTTCTCGCCACGGGAGAGCGCCCGAATGAAAACCCTGACCATACGCGAAGCCCGCGAAGGCCTGTCGCATCCCGACCAGATGTTCGCCGACGCTGACGAAGTGCTGGTGATGAATCGCGGCGAGCCGGTGGCGCGGATACTGCCTGTTGTGCCTGCCACGCCTGCGCGCAAGCTCCCCTCGCTGAAATGGTTGCGCGACCAGTTGCCGCCGCAGGATATTCCGAGTGAAGTCTTGATACGCGAAGACCGGGACGCGCGCGGCTGAATCCGACATGACCGAGGTTTATCTCGACACCAGCATCCTCATCAAGCTGTATCTGGCAGAGTCCTATTCCACCGAGGTTGAACAGCTCGTCGCGGAGGCCGACGGTATCGCCATTTCCCGCCTTTCCATGCTGGAATGGCACTGCGCCATGGCGCGCCGTTTCCGCGTCGGGCAGATCACCGATGCCTATCTGAATCTTGCGCGTACCGAATTCACCCGCCATCTGGCCGAAAATTACTTCCGCATCGTGCCCTATGACGACAACCTGCTGACCGATGCGCTGCGTGTGCTGGATCACGTGAATCCGGTTCCCCTTCGCACCCTCGACGCCATCCACCTGACTGCAGCACGCAATGCCGGCGTAACCCGCATCGCCACTGCCGACCGCATCATGAGCGAGGCAGCCGCAAGGCTCGGTCTCGCAACCGATTCCTTTCTTACCTGATCTTTTCCCCATGAACACCGAAACCTCCGCCCCCGCTCTCGACGAGAACCAGATCATCGCCGAGCGCCGCGCCAAGCTTGCCGCCATCCGCGAACAGGGTGTCGCCTTCCCCAACGATTTCGAGCGCAAGGATTACGCCGGCCAGCTGGCCGCTGCCCACGGCGACAAGAGCAAGGAAGCGCTGGAAGGCGAAGCCATCCAGGTGCAGCTCGCCGGCCGCATGATGCTGAAGCGGGTGATGGGCAAGGCCAGCTTCGCCACGCTGCAGGACATGAGCGGCCGCATCCAGGTGTATGTGTCCAACGACCTCACCGGCACTGAATCGCACGATGCCTTCAAGCACTGGGATCTGGGTGATTTTCTCGGGGTGATCGGCACGCTGTTCAAGACCAACAAGGGCGAGCTGACCATCCAGGCGAAATCGGTCCGCCTGCTCTCCAAGGCGCTGCGCCCGCTGCCGGAAAAATTCCACGGTCTCGCCGACCAGGAACAGAAATACCGCCAGCGCTACCTCGACCTCATCACCAACGACGACGCGCGCGAAACCTTCAAGCGCCGTTCCAAGATCATCCAGGCGATCCGCGCCTTCATGGTCGAGCGCGACTTCCTTGAAGTGGAAACGCCGATGATGCATCCCATCCCCGGCGGCGCGGCGGCCAAGCCGTTTGCCACGCACCACAACGCGCTCGACATGGAGCTGTTCCTGCGCATTGCACCGGAGCTGTATCTGAAGCGGCTGGTGGTCGGCGGTTTCGAAAAGGTGTTCGAGATCAACCGTAACTTCCGCAACGAAGGGCTCTCCACCCGCCACAACCCCGAATTCACCATGATGGAGTTCTACGAGGCCTACCGCGAATACCGCTACCTCATGGACACCACCGAATCGCTGATCCGCGCCGCCGCCGTGGCCGCCACCGGTTCCACCACGGTGAACTACCAGGGCAACGACATCGACCTGGGCAAGCCGTTTGCCCGCCTCACCATCGTCGAGGCCATCCGCAGCTACCACCCGGAATACAGCGTGGCGCAACTGAACGACCGCGACTGGCTGGTGGCGCAGATGCAGGCCATGAAAGCCAAGTACCGCCCGGCCGACGGCCTCGGCGGCCTGCAATTGAGTTTCTTCGAGGAAACCACCGAAGCCCAGCTGATGCAGCCGACCTTTATCATCGACTACCCGGCCGAAGTCTCCCCGCTGGCACGCCGTTCGGATGCGCAGCCCGACATCACCGAGCGTTTCGAGCTCTTCATCACCGGCCGCGAAATGGCCAACGGCTTCTCCGAGCTGAACGACGCCGAGGACCAGGCCGAGCGGTTCATGGAACAGGTGCGCCAGAAAGAGGCCGGCGACGAGGAAGCGATGCACTACGACGCCGACTTCATCCGCGCGCTGGAACACGGCCTGCCGCCCACCGGCGGCTGCGGCATCGGCATCGATCGCCTGGTGATGCTGCTCACCGATTCGCCCAGCATACGCGATGTGATCCTCTTCCCGCAGATGAGGCGGGAAGCATGAAGACAGCCCGCAGATGAGGCGGGAAGCCTGAACACAGCCCGCAGGTGCAGCGCGACACGCGCACGCCCCCTGCCTCGATTCGCACGCTTGTTGCTTGAATTTCCGTTTTGTCCCTAGCCGAGAAAGCCATGACCGACGCGTTCCACACCCACGACACCTTCCCCACGCTTGGCGGCGGCAAGCAGTACGCCTCGCTGAAGAAACTTGAAGCCACACTCGGCCACTCACTCGCGCGCCTGCCGGTGTCGATCCGCGTCGTGCTTGAATCGGTGCTGCGCAACTGCGACGGCGTCAAGGTCACGGCCGATCACGTGAAACAGCTCGCCGCCTGGAAGGCCAACGCGCCGCGCACCGAGGAAATCCCCTTCACCGTCGCCCGCGTCATCCTGCAGGACTTTACCGGCGTGCCGCTGCTCGCCGATCTGGCGGCCATGCGCTCGGCTGCACAAAAACAGGGCCGCGACCCGAAGAAAATCGAGCCGCTGGTGCCGGTGGACATGGTGGTCGACCACTCCATCCAGGTCGACAAGTTCGGCAGCAGCGATGCGCTCGACCTCAACATGCAGATCGAGTTCGACCGCAACCTGGAGCGCTACCAGTTCCTGAAATGGGGCATGCAGGCCTTTGATACGTTCAAGGTGGTGCCGCCCGGCGTCGGCATCGTGCACCAGGTGAACATGGAATATCTGGCGCGCGGGGTCATGGAAAAGGACGGCATGGCCTATCCCGACACGCTGGTGGGCACCGACAGCCACACCACCATGATCAACGGACTGGGCGTGGTGGCCTGGGGCGTGGGCGGCATCGAAGCCGAAGCGGCCATGCTCGGCCAGCCGGTGTATTTCCTGACCCCGGATGTCGTCGGTGTGAACCTGTTCGGCAAGGTCAAACCCGGCGTGACCGCCACCGACGTGGTGCTGACCATTACCGAAATGCTGCGCAAAGCGAAAGTGGTGGGCAAGTTCGTGGAGTTCTTCGGCGAGGGCGCAGCCGCCCTGCCGGTGACCGACCGCGCAACCATCGCCAACATGGCTCCCGAATACGGCGCGACCATGGGCTTCTTCCCGGTCGACGAAGCCACCTGCCAGTACTACGCGGCCACCGGCCGCCCCAACGCGCAGGTCGACCTCATCCGCGCCTACTACCAGGCGCAGGGCCTGTTCGGCATTCCCCAGGCGGGTGACATCGACTACTCGCAGGTACTGGAACTCGACCTCGGCACGGTGGAACCTTCGGTGGCCGGGCCCAAGCGCCCACAGGACCGCATCCCGCTTGCCACGATCCAGCCCGCGTTCGAGTCGCTGCTGCAAAAACCCAAGGCCGACGGCGGCTACGGCAAAACCGCCGAAGACCTGCGCCGCACCTTTGCGGTGGAAGGCGGCGGCGAACTGCGCCATGGCCACGTCGTCATCGCCGCGATCACCTCGTGCACCAACACCTCCAACCCCGGCGTGATGCTCGCAGCCGGCCTGCTCGCCAAGAAGGCGGTGGAACTTGGCCTGTATACGCCATCGCACGTCAAAACCAGCCTGGGCCCCGGCTCGCGCGCGGTGACCGAATATCTCAAGGCCGCCGGCCTGCTGCCCTATCTGGAGCAGTTGGGCTTTTCGGTGGTCGGCTATGGCTGCACCACCTGCATCGGCAACTCCGGTCCGCTGCCCGAAGCCATCGAAAAGACCGTGCTCGACAACGATCTCGTCGCCTGCTCGGTGCTGTCGGGCAACCGCAACTTCGAGGCGCGCGTGCACCAGAACGTGAAAGCCAACTTCCTGATGTCGCCGCCGCTGGTCGTGGCCTTCGCGCTGGCGGGCCGCGTGCTGCTCGACGTCGAGAACGAACCCATCGGCGCAGGCAAGAACGGCCCGGTCTACCTCAAGGACATCTGGCCCGGCAATGACGAAATCGCCGCCCTGCAATCCTTTGCCTCGGACTCGTCGGCCTATGCCGGCTATGCCAACGTGGGGGCCGACAACCCGCTGTGGGACAAGGTGCCCGCCCCCGCCGGCGCGGTGTACGAATGGGACGCCAAGTCGACCTACATCCAGGAGCCGCCGTTCTTCGGCGAGCGTGCAGCGGCCAGCGCCTCGATCAAGGGCGCGCGCCCGCTCGCCATCTTTGGCGACTCGGTGACCACCGACCACATCAGCCCGGCCGGCGGCATCAAGCCCACCTCGCCGGCCGGCCTGTACCTCACCGAACACGGCGTGCAGAAAGCCGACTTCAACAGCTACGGTGCGCGGCGCGGCAACCACGAGGTGATGATGCGCGGCACCTTTGCCAACGTGCGCATCAAGAACCTGATGATTCCGGGCAGCGAAGGCGGCATCACGCTGAAGGGCGACACCCAGATGCCGATCTACGACGCCGCGATGGCGTATCAGGCCGACAGGAAGCCGCTGGTGATCCTGGCCGGCGAGGAATACGGCACCGGCTCCTCGCGCGACTGGGCCGCCAAGGGCACCACCCTGCTGGGCGTGAAGGCCGTGGTCGCCAAGAGCTTCGAACGCATCCACCGCGCCAACCTGGCCGGCATGGGCGTGCTGCCCTGCCAGTTCAAGGAGGGCGTCGACGCCGCCACGCTCAAGCTCTCCGGCAGCGAAACCTTCGACATCGAAGGCATCGAATCCGGCATCAAGCCGCAGCAGGACGTGAGCCTCGTGATCCACCGCGCCGACGGCAAGACGGAACGGGTGGCCCTCACGCTGCGCATCGATACACCGATCGAAGTCGAGTACTACAACAAGGGCGGCATCCTGCCCTTCGTGCTGGAGCAGCTGCTCGACTGACCGCGCAGCCCTGCCTGCCACAACGTGGCGCCCACCCGGTGACGGGTCGGCGCCACATTTTTTGCATAAAACACACAAATAAGATATTTAACTCTTGATTTAGCGCATCCGCTCCATTAGCATTTGCTTATGCTTTTCAACAACCGGTCGAACCGGATCACCAGGAGCCCATCATGAATGCACCGCTGTCCACCCTTGCGCTGTCCGTCCTTGCCCTCGTTGCCCTGTCCGGGTGCAGCGAAGAGCCCAGCCTCACCTACCAGGGCAACGTCAAGGCCCTGCTCGACGCCAAGTGCGTGTCCTGCCATGTACCGGGCGGCCCCGGCACTGAAAAATCGGGCCTGCGCCTGGACAGCTACGACGCCATGATGAAGGGCACCAAGTTCGGCCCGGTGGTGGTGGCGGGTTCCAGCGTCTCCAGCACGCTCTACCGCCTCGTATCTGGCCAGGCCGACCCGTCGATCCGGATGCCGCACGGCCAGGCCGCGCTGCCCGAGGCGGATGTGCAGATGATCGCCGCCTGGATCGATCAGGGTGCCAAGTACTGAAGCCTTGCCAGCAGACCCCACCCGAGACGGAAAGAACCCGCATGAGCAACCGCCACTTCTATCATTTCAGCGCCCTGCCGATGTCGATGCGCATGGTCTACACCATGACGCTGCTGGTGCTCGGCACCGGCTACCTGTTCGCAATGTTGCAGGTGTTCTTCAGCCACGCCGGGCTGGACGGCAACGCCAGCTCGGTGTCGGCTGAGGACATCCGCACCGCCTACCACGGCAGCGAAAGCGACACCCGCCTGGAAACCGCACTGAAAGGCCCCATGGCCGACATGCTGCCGCCCGAGGAACGCAGCGTGATCTTTTCGTGGGTGAAGGACGGCGCAAAAGAAGCCGGCTACGAGGCCAAGGTCAAACCCATCGTCGAATCGCGCTGCCTGGCCTGCCATGACGGCAGCAACCCGCACCTGCCCAGGCTCACGTCCTACGAGGAGATCGGCAAGCTCACGCAAAAGGACGAGGGCGCGACGATCCCGACCCTGGTGCGCGTCTCGCACATTCACCTGTTCGGCATCACCTTCATCTTCTTCATCGTCAGCAGCATCTTCGCCCACGCCTACCTGAAGCCGCTGTGGCTGAAATGCGTGGTGATCGTGCTGCCCTTCCTCACCATCCTCACCGACATCTTCTCGTGGTACCTCACCAAGATGTTTCCCGGCTTTGCCTGGTTCATCATCATGAGCGGCGTGCTGATGGGGCTGTCGTTTACCGTGCAGTGGGTCGTGTCGATGTGGCAGATGTGGTTCTACACCCTGCCCGACGACATCCAGGAATGTGGCGGTGCACTGCCGGTCATCCGGCGCAAGCTCAACACCGACGACGTGTGACGGGCTCAGGCCAGCTTGCGGTAGAGCGTGCGTTCGCTGATGCCGAGCTGGCGCGCCAGCGCCTTGCGGTCGCCGCCGAGGCGGCCCAGCGCCCACATCAGGTAGCGCCGTTCCGCCACCTCCAGCGACACCACGCCATCCACCGTGGCCGGCAGCTCGGCACTGTCGCGCCCGGCCACGTCGCGCGGCAGATGGTCCGGCAGCAGGGTATCGCCGTCGGCCATGAGCATGGCGCGTTCGAGAATGTTGCGCAGTTCACGGATGTTGCCGGGGAAATCATAGCCCCGCAGCCGAGACCGCGTGGACGCGGCCAGCGTGTAAGCGCGCCCGGGTGCCAGCCGCGTCAGCAGGGTGTCGGCCAGCAGATCGATGTCTTCCTGGCGTTCGCGCAGCGCCGGCAGGTCGATGGGAAACACACTCAGCCGGTAATACAGGTCGCGGCGGAATTCGCCGGTATCGACCATGGCCTTGAGGTCGCGGTGAGTGGCGGCCACCAGGCGGAAATCCGCCCGCAGGGTGTCCACCCCGCCCACCCGCCGGAAGGTGCCCGTCTCCAGCAGCCGCAGCAATTTCACCTGGAGCGACAGCGGAATGTCGCCCACCTCGTCCAGAAACAGCGTGCCGCCGGAAGCCGCCTCCACCAGCCCGATCTTGCGCTGGTTGGCCCCGGTGAACGCGCCTTTTTCGTGGCCGAAGAGTTCGCTCTCAAACAGGGTTTCGGTGAGCCCCGAGCATTCCACCACCACAAAGGGCGCGTGCTCGCGACCGCTTTGCTGGTGGATGGCCTGCGCCACCAGTTCCTTGCCAGTGCCTGACTCGCCCAGCAGCAGCGCGGCCGTCTGCGCGGGGGCCACCCGCCGCACCAGTTCGAGCATCCGGTTGAAGGCCGGCGACTTGCCGACCAGTCCGCTTTCGGCGGGCAGGCTGCTGGCCTCGCGCACTGTGGTCATGCGTTCGACGAAATACTCGATGCTGCCGCTGGCCCCCACGATCGGGGTCAGTTCGACGTCGACATGTTCCTCGCCACGCGGCGTATGATGCAGGTGCAGCACGCGGGCCGGTTCACCTTTGTTGCGGCTGGCCGTCATTGGACAGGATTCGCCGCATTCGTCGCAGGGCCGGGCATAGCCATGCGATACGGCGTAGCAGAACTGCCCGACGACATCGCGACCACCCGAGTAAATGCGGCGATATGCCGCGTTGGCGGCCAGTATCCGGTAGTCGGCACCCATTACAATCTGTGCGTCCGGATGGGTTTCAAGAAAACAGATCAGTTCGTTGGTGGGAGACACGGCTTTGTATCCAATGACAGAATCGTCAGTGATTTTGAAGCACGCCCGCCACAATTGTCACGACACACTGATCGCACATCCGCCCTGACGCAGCCAAGCCCCTGAATACATAAAGAATATTTTTGACCTTCTTGTGCACCCATCTGGCACGCTGCTTGCAAATATCAGGACATGCTGATGAAACTCGCCCTCCCCGACTGCCTGCGACACCGGCTCGTGCGCGAGATTGCGCTCGCCATCGTCATCAAGCTGGTCGTGATCATCGGCCTCTACCACGCGTTCTTTGCCGACCACGGCGTGACGGTCAGCCCCGACTCCCTCGCCGAACGGCTCGCCAACCCACAACAATCCCAATCCCCCGATCCCAGGAGTGCCCATGCTGACTGATGAACTTGTCGACCTGTCGCGGCTGCAATTTGCCGTGACCGCGCTGTACCACTTCCTGTTCGTGCCGCTGACCATCGGCCTGGCCTTCATCCTGGTCATCATGGAGCTGACCTACGTCATCACCAACCGGCCGGTCTACAAGGACATGACCCGGTTCTGGGGCAAGCTCTTCGGCATCAACTTCGCGCTCGGCGTCACCACCGGCATCACCATGGAGTTCCAGTTCGGCACCAACTGGGCCTATTACTCGCACTACGTGGGCGACATCTTCGGCGCGCCGCTGGCAATCGAAGGATTGATGGCCTTCTTCCTCGAATCGACCTTCATCGGCCTGTTCTTCTTCGGCTGGGACCGCCTCAACAAATGGCAGCACCTGATGGTGACGGTGCTGATGGCGGTGGGCTCGAACCTGTCGGCGTTGTGGATCCTGATCGCCAACGGCTGGATGCAGAACCCGGTCGGCGCGGAATTCTCCTTCGTCACCATGCGCATGGAAATGACCGATTTCTGGTCCATCGTCTTCAACCCGGTGGCACAGGCCAAGTTCGTGCACACGGTATCGGCCGGCTACGTCACCGCGTCGCTCTTCGTGCTGGGGATTTCGAGCTGGTATCTGCTGCGTGGCCGCGACCTCGAATTCGCGCGCCGTTCCTTCCGCATTGCTGCCGGCTTCGGCTTTGCCTCGGCGCTGTCGGTGATCGTGCTGGGCGACGAGTCGGGCTACACCGTCGGCGAGTCGCAGCAGACCAAGATGGCCGCCATCGAGGCCATGTGGGAAACCGAGCCTGCGCCGGCCGGCTTCACCGTGTTTGCGCTGCCCAACGAGGCCGAAATGCGCAACGACTACGCGCTGCACATTCCCTATGTGCTGGGCCTCATCGGCACCCGTACGCTCACCAAGGAAATGCCGGGCATCAAGGAAATCAAGGAAAAGAACCGCGCCCGCATCGAATCCGGCATGAAGGCCGTGGTGGCGCTGGAACGGTTGCGCAAGAACCGCGACGACTGGGAGGCGCGCACGATCTTCGACACCCACAAGGCCGATCTCGGCTTTGGCCTGCTGCTCAAGAAATACACCGTCGACGTTTCGCAGGCGACACCGCAGATGATCCAGCAGGCGGTGGACGACACCATCCCGCGCGTCGCCCCGCTGTTCTGGAGCTTCCGCATCATGGTGGCGCTCGGCTTCCTGTTCCTGGCGCTGTTCAGCCTGGCGCTGTTCTATTCGATCAAGGGCAACTTCATCGAGAAGAAATGGCTCCTGCGCTGGGCGCTGTGGTTCATCCCCATGCCCTGGATCGCGGCAGAACTCGGCTGGATCGTTGCCGAATACGGCCGCCAGCCATGGACCATCTACGGCGTGCTGCCCACCCACCTGTCGGTGTCGACGCTCTCGGTGGGGAACATCTACGGTTCGCTCGCCGGCTTCATCATCTTCTACACCGTGCTGCTGTTCGTGGAAATGTTCCTGATGGTGAAGTACGCGCGCCTCGGCCCGGCCAGCCTGGGCACGGGCCGGTATTTTGGTGAAAGCGGCCACGGCGAACCTGTCAGCGGCGGCGCACTGCCCGCAGGCGCACCCGCGCAGAAACTCTAAGGAGCCGACATGGATTACGAAACCCTCAAACTCGTCTGGTGGCTGCTGGTCGGCGCATTGCTGGTGGGCTTTGCCATCATGGACGGACACGACATGGGCATGGGCATCCTGCTGCCTTTCGTCGGCCGCACCGACCTCGAACGCCGTGCCGTCATCAATACCGTGGCACCGCACTGGGACGGCAACCAGGTGTGGTTCATCACCGCCGGCGGTGCCATCTTCGCCGCCTGGCCGCTGGTCTACGCCACCGCGTTTTCCGGGTTCTACTGGGCCATGATGGCGGTGCTTTGGGCGCTGTTCTTCCGCCCCGTGGGCTTCGACTACCGCTCCAAGATCAAGCACCCGGCCTGGCGTTCGACCTGGGACTGGGGCCTGTTCATCGGCGGCGCGGTTCCCCCGCTGATCTTTGGCGTGGCCTTCGGCAACCTGCTGCTGGGCGTGCCCTTCCGGTTCAACGACTACCTCATGTCGACCTACACCGGCAGCTTCTGGGAACTGCTCAATCCCTTTGCCCTGCTGGCCGGCGTGGTGGGCTTTTCGATGATTGCCCTGCAGGGCGCGAACTACCTGATGATGCGCACCGAAGGCGATATCTACCGCCGGGTGCGTACCGCCAGCCTGATCTTCGGCGTGCTCACCCTCGCCAGCTTTGCGGCTGCCGGCTACTGGGTGGCCACCAGCCTGCCGGGCTTCGTCATCACCAGCCCGATCAACCCCAATGCGCTGCCCGACCCGCTCGACAAGACCGTGGTGATCCAGGCCGGTGCCTGGATGAACAACTACACGCTTTACCCCTGGGCCAAGTGGGTGCCCATCGCCGCCTTCGCCGGGCTGGTGTCGAGCTTGCTGTTCTCGCGCCTCAAGCAGGCCGGCGTGGCTTTCTGGTCGTCGTCGCTGGCGGCAGCCGGCATCATCGGCACGGCGGGCGTGTCGATGTTCCCCTTCGTCATGCCCTCCTCGCTCGACCCGCGCTCCAGTCTCACCGCCTACGACGCCGTGTCCTCGCATCTCACGCTCGGCATCATGCTCGGTGCAACGGTGATTTTCCTGCCGCTCATCGTCGTCTACACCTCATGGGCCTACAAGGTGATGTGGGGCAAGGTCACGCCCGAATACATCGCGGCCAACGACAAGTCGGTGTACTGACATGCGCACCCTGCTCCCCGCCCTGATCCTGGGCTGTGCCGCACCGCTTGCCCACGCTGCCACGCTCACCGTGTCGCTCGACGGCGCAAAGCCGGGCGGCGGCCCGCTGGTCGTGCTGGTGTTCACAGGCGCTGCCGGCTTTCCGAAAGAAGCCCGGGCCAGCAGCCGCCACGTGCTGCCCACCGGCCAGACGACGCTGGCGCTCGACAATCTGCCACCCGGCCCCGTTGCCGTGATGGCCTATCACGACGAAAACGCCAACGGCGAGCTTGACCGCTTCCTGGGCATGATCCCGAAAGAAGGCTGGGGCCTGTCGAACAATCCCTCGGTCAGCGGCAAGCCTGCCTTCAAGGATGCCGCCATCGCGTTGCCCGAAACCGGCGCGCGCTCCGTCATCAAACTCACTTACTGAAAGGACACGCCATGTGGTACTTCGCCTGGATTCTCGGTGTCACGCTTGCCATCCTGCTGGCCTCGATGGCCGCGATGATGTGCGATGCAAAAGAGTGCGCGATCGAAGACGCCAAACGCAGCACGCCCCCCGAGGCCTGATGGCCCAACTTTTTTCTTTTTTTCTGTCTGGAGATTCAACCGTGTCGTTCCGTCTTGCCCTGCCCGCCCTGCTCTTCGCCCTGTGTGCCACGCCTGCCCTTGCAGCAGAATCCGCCCCGTCCAATCCGCGCGCCATCGTCAGCGAGAACATCAGCCGCGCCTCGTTTGCCGATACCGTCAGCGCACTCAAAACCCAGCTCGCCGCCGACGGCTGGAACCTGGTGGCCGAAATCGACCTGGGCAGCCGCCTGGCAAAGAAGAACGTGAACCTGCCCGGCGGCCTCGTGATCCTCGAATTCACCAGCGGCGGCGCGACCATTCCCCTGCTGAAGAACGAATCCACCCGCTACGTCGCCGGCCTCATGCCGTGCAGCGTGTCGGTCTATGCCATGGACGACGGCCGTGTGGTCGTCTCGCGCATGAACGCCGGGGCCATGGCCGGGATGATGGAACCGAAACTCGGCGAAGTGCTGAAGCAGTCCGCCGCCCGCATGGACAGCGGCATCCAGGCCGCCCTGACCAAACTCGCGGCCAACTGACCTCACCCGACATGAGCACATCGCACATCGTCATCATCGGGGCCGGCTTTGCAGCGCTGACCGCCGTCCGCACCCTGAGGAAACGCGATGCGCAGGTGCGCATCACCCTGGTCGCCCCGCAGGCCGAGCTGGTGTATTACCCCAGCCTGATCTGGATGCCCGCCGGCCTGCGCCAGAGACGGGATCTGCACATCGACCTCTCAGGCTTTCTGGCCGAACAGCGCGTCGCGTTTCACGCGGGCCGGGTCACCGGACTCGCCGACGGCGGGCGCACCGTCCTCACCGACACCGGCACGCTGAGCAACGACGCTCTGCTGATTGCCAGCGGTGGCCGCTTCCTGAAGGGCCTGCCCGGCATCGAACACGCCCTGACCATCTGCGAAGGCACGACAGCCGCCGAAGCCATCCGTGACCGCCTGGCCGGGCTTTCCGGCGGCACGATCGCCCTGGGTTTTGGCAGCAATCCCAAAGAACAGGGTGCCATGCGCGGCGGCCCCATGTTCGAACTGCTGTTCGGCATCGATACCCTGCTGCGCCAGCAGGGCCGGCGTGATCGTTTCAAGCTGGTGTTTTTCAACCCGGCAAGGGAACCGGGCAAGCGTCTTGGCGAAAAGGCGGTGGCGGGTTTGCTGCGCGAGATGCAAAAGCGCGGCATCGACACCCGACTGGGGCACAAGCTGTCCGGCTTCGATGCGGATCAGGTCAAGACCGAAGGGGGTGATTTCGGGGCCGATCTCATCCTCTTCATGCCCGGCATGACCGGCCCGGACTGGGCGGATGCATCCGGGCTGCCGCTGTCCGCAGGCGGGTTCCTTCAGGCCGACGCGCACTGCCAGGTTGCCGGTGTGGACAAGGTTTACGTTGCCGGCGATGCGGGCAGTTACCCCGGCCCCGACTGGCTGCCCAAACAGGCACACATGGCCGACCTGCAGGCCCGGGCCGCCGCCGAAAACCTGCTTGGCGCACTGGCCGGCCAGCCGCCTGCCGCCCGTTTCAAACCGGAACTGGTATGCATTGTCGACACGCTGGACCGGGGCATTCTGGTCTACCGCGATGAAAAGCGGGCACTCATCCTGCCGCCCTGCCGGCTCCTGCACTGGGCCAAACGGTTCTTCGAATGGCTCTACCTGAGGCCCTACCGCAAGGCTGCCGCCGCATGACGTCCTCTCACGCAAAATCCTACAGTCAGGGCATTACCCTCGTCGTCGCGTTCGTCCTGATGCTGCTCATCACGATCTACCCCCGCGCGCTCGCCACCGAATCCGGCGGTCCCATCAGCCACGGCATCCTCATGCTGATCATGTGGGGGCTGTCGGCAGGGTTCGTTTACGGCGTGGGCTTCATCCCGCGCAATCGCCTGCTGCGCGTGGCACTGGGGCCCTGGCTGGCCTGGGCCGGCTTTGCACTCGGCCTTGCCTACTATCTGCGATTCTTTCTGGAATGAACATGACCACACATTACCAGCGCATCGGCGGCGAAGCCGTCCTGCGTCAGCTCACCCGTCGTTTCTACGGGATCATGGACGAGTTGCCCGAAACCTATGGCATCCGCAAGCTGCATCCGGTGGACCTGACCGAGTCGGGCGAAAAACTGTTCGAATTCCTCTCCGGCTGGACCGGCGGCCCCCAACTGTTTGTCGAGAAATACGGCCATCCCATGCTGCGCCGTCGCCACTTCCCGTTCAGCATCGGCCGCGACGAGCGTGATCAGTGGTTGTTGTGCATGAAGCTCGCCCTGGAAGAGGTCGTAGCTGACACCACGCTGCGCTGCGAGCTATACGACGCCATTGCACGCGTGGCAGACCACATGCGCAACCAGCCCGAGGCCGAAGCCGCCTGAAGCTGGGTCACGCCGCCAAGAAGGTCTGCGTGAACAGTGCGCTGATCTTTTCCGGCGGCATCGGGCGCGCAACCACAAACCCCTGAATCTCGTCACAGTCGCGCGCTTTCAGAAAAGCCATCTGTTCGGGCGTTTCCACGCCTTCGGCCACCACGCGCAGGTTCAGCGTATGCGCCAGC
>JBEQCD010000057.1:0-16186 GCA_041639515.1 Hydrogenophilales bacterium
CCGGATGCTGTCGACCACCGCCAACCTGGGTGATACCAAGACCACGATCACCCATCCGTCCACCACCACGCACAGCCGCATGACGGCCGAGCAGCGCGCCGCCGCCGGCATCGGCGACGGATTGGTGCGCATCGCCGTGGGACTCGAGTCGGTGGCGGACATTCAGGCCGACCTGGCGCGGGGGCTGGTCTGATGATGCGGGGCTGGCAGACGCTGAGCCTCGGGCTGGCCCTGATTGCCGGTGCGGCGCAGGCGGCCGACATGACCGTGCTGCGCTATGTGGAGCAGGATCCGGGCGACCCGCCGTATGTGACGCGGCTCCTCGTGACGCCTGCCTTCATGCGCATGGACAGCGGAGAGGACGCAGGCGATTTCGTGCTACTCGATCGTCGCAAGAAGACGGTTTACAACGTGATGCTCGGCAGCGGCATGGCCATGGCCTTTGTGCCGGGCCGGCTGCCTGCACGGCCGTCAGGCTGGCGCGCCCGCCTGGAAACCCGGCCCGGCGCGGCGGGCACCCTGAACTATCGCCTGCTCGTGAACCAGTCCGTGTGCAGCGAAGGCAAGCTGGCTCCGCGTGCCGCACCGGATGTGGCACGCGCGTTGGGCGAACTGAAATCCGTGCTGGCGGTGACGCAATACCGGGTCTGGCAGGCGTCGCCGCGCGACATGCAGCACGAGTGCGATCTGGCCAATCAGGTCTGGGAGTTTGGCCGCGTGCTCAAGGCCGGGCTGCCGCTGGAGGAAGTCGAAGCAGGTGGGCGGGTGCGCCAGTTCGAAAGCGAAAGCCGGCTGCCGCTGGACCCGGCGCTGTTCAGGCTGCCTGAAGGCCTGCCGGTGCTCGAAGCCGATTCATAGAGCTGACAGTTCGAGGCGGCAGCCGCCGCTGTCGCAGACCACATAGCCCCAGCGGTTGTACCAGTCGGGCAGCACCCATCGTTCGCACGCGGCTTGCCCGACATGATGCGTGTGTTGCGCCGGACGATGCGTATGACCGTGAATCAGGCGGCATACGCCGTGGCTGTTGAGCGCGCGTTCGACTTCTGCCGGGTTCACATCCATGATCTCGGCCGACTTGCCGGCCTTGGCCGATTCGCTGCCGGCCCGGGCCTGACGCGCGAGCCGCTTGCGCAGCGCAAAGGGCAGGCGACGGAGCAGGGCGAGGACCAGCGGCCGCCGTACGCGCCGGCGAAAATTCTGGTACGGGACGTCGTCGGTGCACAGGGTGTCGCCATGCATCAGCAGCGTGGGCGTGCCATAGAGATCGATCACGCTGGGGTCGGCGATCAGGGCCATGCCGGCCTGCCGGGCGTAGGGTTGCGCCAGCATGAAATCGCGATTGCCGTGCAGGAAAACCACCGATGTGCCGGTGGCGGACAGTGCCTTGAGCCGGGTTGCCGTGTCGTGCGCGACGCGTTCGTCGTGATCGTCACCGATCCAGGCTTCGAACAGGTCGCCGAGGATGTACAGCGCGTCGGCTCCTGCAACCTCGTCTTCGAGAAAGCGAAAAAAACGCCCGGTGGCAGCCGGGCGTTCATCGCTGAGGTGGAGGTCGGCAACGAAATAGGTGCGGCCTGCACCCTGCTTCGATACCGGGTTCACCAGACTGTTCAGATGATTTCTGCCTTCTCGATGACGACGTCTTCCATCGGCACATCCTGATGGCCTGCGCGGTTGCCGGTTTTGACCTTTTTGATCTTGTCGACCACATCGGTGCCTTCGGTGACCTTGCCGAATACGCAGTAGCCCCAGCCTTGCGGCGTGGGCGAGGTGAAATCGAGGAAGCCGTTGTTCTTCACGTTAATGAAGAACTGGGCCGTGGCCGAATGCGGGTTGGGCGTACGGGCCATGGCAATGGTGTAGGCCTCGTTCTTGAGGCCGTTGGCGGCTTCGTTCTCGATGGTGTCGCGGGTGGGTTTTTGCGTCATGCCGGGCTCGAAGCCGCCGCCCTGGATCATGAAGCCGTCGATCACGCGATGGAAGATGGTGCCGTCGAAGAAGCCGTCACGCACGTACTGCAGAAAGTTTTCCACCGTTTTCGGGGCTTTTTCGGCGTCGAGTTCAAGGGTGATGACGCCGTGATTGGTGGTGAGCTTGACCATGCTTGTCCTTAGAGTGAGGTTTCGTGAACGATTTTCCAGCGACCGTTTTCGCGGCTCCAGAACTGGCGCTTGACGGTGCGGTCGCTGAGGTTGTTGCTCTGGTAGTTCTGCTCGAAACTCACCAGGGCGAAATCGGGGCGCTCAGGATAGAGCATGAGGCCGACGCGATCCAGACCGATCTTGATCCAGGTCTTGCTGGCGTTGACCTTGCGCTTGCCGGCGGCAAACGCTGAAAAATCCTGCTTGCCGCTGCGGAACTGGCTGCTGTAGTGCACCATCAGCCGGTTGGCATCGCGGCTTTCCCAGTCTGTGCGCCAGGTATCGAGCGCCGTGGCCAGTTCGGCGCGGCGGGCGTCGAGCGCTTCGTAGGCCACCCAGTCGATCGATTCGGCGATCACGACCGGCGTCTTGCCGGCCTGCATGTAGCGGCCGAGCCGCTGCAGGTCGTCGTTGGCCAGCACGACGCAGCCTTCACTGGCGCGCGGCACGCGGCTGTAGGTGTCGCTCGGGCTGCCGTGAATCCATATGCCGTGCCCGGTGCGGCCCTGGCGCTGATCCCATTCGTTGGGGTAGGTGAGTGTCCACGCCCCGCTGCCGTAGAAGTCGGTCAGCTCGCGCGGCGATTTGTAGCCGTTGACGGTATAAATGCCGACCGGGGTCCGGTTGTCGCCTTCCTTCTGCTTGCCGATGCCGGCCTTGCCGATGGTGACGTAGAAATCCGCGACCCGCACCGGCAGGCCAGCTCGGTTTTCATAGACGTAGAGGCGTGAGCGGCTGGCGTCGACCACCAGGGCATGGCGATAGTCATCCGACAGATTGAGCAGATAAACCGGTACCTTGTCGTTGGGCAGGGTTTCGGTCAGCGCCCGTACGCGCTGGCGGGCCTCCTCGCGCAACTGATCCAGCTCGCCCGTTGTCCGTCCGGTGTCGCCCAGTGTACGCAAGGGCTGGGCGCGGGCGAGCAGCAGGTCACCCTTGACCAGTTGGGCCAGACGGAAATTGGGGTGGGCACGCGTCAACTGGTCGACCGTGTCGAGTGCTTCCGGCAGCCGGCTCTGGGAAATGGCGAGCAGGCTGCTGGCCAGCTGGCGATCAGCGTCCCCCGCGCCAGCGGAGGCCGTCATCAGCAGCAGGAGGGCAGCAAGCCACGGGCGGGTCATGCGGGTCAGCGCGAGGTTTCGCCGATGATGCGCCACTGTCCGTCAAGCTGCGCGAGCTTGAGCGTCTTGGTCACGGTGGAACTGAGACGGTCGGAACGATAGGCCTGACGGAACGTGGCGGTTGCGGTCGTGCCTTGCTGCTCCACGTTCAGATTGCTGATATCGACGGTGATCGACTTAGGCGCTTCGATGCGTGAGCGGCGCTGGGCTTCCCAGTCGGCACGCGACAGGCCCGGCGCGCTGAAGTCGGGCGAGTAGGCAGCGAGATAGGCGTCGACATCGCGGCGCGCCCAGGCCTGGGCCCAGGCGTTGACGGCAGATTCGACGCTGCCGGCCGGTTTGGCCACGACAGGTTTGGGCACCGGCGCGGGGGCCGCCGGTTTGGCGGCAACGACGGCAGGTTTGCTGGCCGGCTTGCGTGGCTGGCCGCCCGTGATGTCCTTGATGAGCGAGAGCTTGGTTTGCGCGGCGGTGTTCTTGCTGTCGAGCGCAAGCGCCTTGTCGTAGGCGATCGAGGCCATCTTGGCGTAGATGTCGCCAAGGTTCTCATGCGCCGTCGCGTAGCTGGGATGCGTGCGGATGGCCTGTTCGAGCGCGTTCTTTGCGGCGTCGTACTTGCCCTGCGAGGCATAGAGCACGGCCAGGTTGTTGTAGGGCTCGGGCAGTTCCGGGTAATCCTCGGTGAGGTCGGTGAAGAGGGTGATGGCGTCGTTGGTCTTGCCCTGATCGGCCAGGATCAGGCCCTTGAGAAAGCGCACCTGTGCGTCCTTGGGGTTTTTGGCCAGGAAGGTGTTGGCGCGGGCCAGCGCGCCGGCGAGATCGCCCTTGCGGAACTGGAGGTTGATGTCCTGGACTTCGTTTGACTGTGCAGACGCGGCAGTAACGGCCAGGCAGAGCGCAACGGCGGCAAATAAGCGGGGCAAGGCCATGTGATATGCTCGATTCATCTGGAAAGCAGGCATTTTAAGGGATTATCGACCGGGCTGTGACAGCCGGCATGCCACCAGATTCCCGTTCCGTCGATTCGTTCCGCTTTTTTGCACGATGCTCCACATCTTCAATACCCTCAGCCGCGCCAAGGAAAGCTTTGTCCCCCTGGTGCCCGGTCGCGTGCGCATGTACGTCTGCGGCATGACTGTCTACGACCTGTGCCATCTGGGCCATGCCCGGGTGTTCGTGGTGTTCGACATGGTGACGCGCTGGCTGCGCGCCAGCGATTACCAGGTGGAATACGTAAGAAACATTACGGACATCGACGACAAGATCATTAAACGGGCCGCCGAGCGCGACGAGCCGCCTGCCGCCCTGACCGAACGCTTCATCGCCGAAATGCATGCCGACGAGCGTGCGCTGGGCGTGCTGCCGCCGGACCACGAGCCACGTGCCACACAGTATGTGGCGCAGATGCTGGCCCTGATCGGCATGCTGGAAAAGAACGGGCTGGCGTATCCGGCCCCCAACGGCGACGTGTATTACAGCGTGCGCAGCTTCGCGTCCTACGGCCGGCTGTCAGGCAAGAGCCTGGATGAATTGCGCGCGGGCGAACGCGTCGAGGTCGACCCCAACAAGCGCGACCCCATGGATTTTGTGCTGTGGAAGGCTGCCAAACCCGGTGAGCCGGCCTGGGCATCACCCTGGGGACCGGGGCGGCCGGGCTGGCACATCGAATGCTCGGCGATGAGCGCCGAGCTGCTGGGCCGGCAGTTCGACATCCACGGCGGTGGCCAGGACCTGCAGTTTCCGCATCACGAGAACGAGATCGCGCAATCCGAGGGCGCGCATGGCTGCACCTTCGTCAATTACTGGATGCACAACGGTTTCGTGCGGGTGGATAACGAGAAGATGTCGAAATCGCTCGGCAACTTCTTCACCATCCGCGAAGTGCTGGACAAATACGACGCTGAAGTCGTCCGTTTCTTCATCCTGCGGGCGCATTACCGCAGTCCGCTGAATTATTCCGATGCCCACCTGGACGATGCGCGCGGGGCGCTGACCCGTCTGTATACGGCTTTGAAGGACGCGCCGGAAGCGGCCGGACCTGTCGACTGGACGCAGCCCGCCGCAGAGCGCTTCAAGGCCGCGATGGACGACGACTTCAATACGCCCGAAGCAATCGCCGTACTGTTCGAACTGGCAGGCGAGGCCAACCGGGGCGATACCGGTGCGGCCGGACAACTGCGGGCGCTGGGCGGCGTGCTGGGCCTGCTGCAACGCCCGGCTGATGGCTTCCTCAAGGCAGGCGCAGGCGAGGGCGGCATGGAAGAGACCGAGATCGATGCCCTGATCGCCGCCCGGCTGGCGGCACGCCAGGCGCGCGATTTCAAGGAGTCTGACCGGATTCGCGATGTGCTGAAGGCCGCCGGGATTGTGCTGGAAGATGGCGCGGGCGGCACCACCTGGCGACGCGGCTGACAGGACAGTTTTCCCCCGACGGGGCATGAAAAAAGGGACGCCTGGCGTCCCTTTTTTGTCATGCCCGAGCAGCCGGAGATTACTTGGCTGCCGGCGCGGCAGCCGGCTGCGAGTAGGTGGCAGGATTCCACATGTTCATCCAGGCATTCGGATCAAAGAAATTGAACGAACCGGTTGCGGCCTGCGGGGTGCCTGCGGGAGCCTGTGCCGTCATGCCCATCCAGGCGTTGGGATCGAAGAAGTTGAAGCTGGCCGGCGCGGACGCACCGGCTGTTCCGGTTGCCGGGGCCATCCAGCTACCCCAGGTGCCGTAGGTAGCCGGGTTCATCGAGGCACCCATCCAGTTGGTGTAAAGCGCGGGGTTCATCGGTGCCATCATCAGCTGCATCATGCGCGGGTCCATGGGGGCCATCATCCACTTCATGTAGAGATTGGGGTTCATGGACTGCATCATCATGTTCCACATGTTGGGGTCCATGGGCATCATCATCCAGCGCATCATCTTGCCGGGATCGGCAAACTGGGTCATGAGCGCGGTGTAGAAATTGGGGTCCATGGAGGCCCCCATCCACTTCATGTAGACGTTGGGATCGCTGAACTGCATCACGTTACCCATGGCGCGGGGATCCATCATGCTGCCCATCATGCGGGTCCAGTTGCCCGGGTCCATCATGTTCACGCCCATCTGCGTATAAAAGCCGGGTTCGGTCACGGCATTGGCCCAGGGCACGAACATCTTGGGGTCGCGATACGCCGAGCCGTTGCGGGTGAAGTCGGTCATGCGTTCCAGCCATTGCGCGCTGCTCTGCGGGGTGGCGGCAGTTTCGGGGGCGGCGGGGGCGGAACCGTTGGCGAAGGCGGCAGCGCTGCCGATCAGACCGATTGCGAGAACGAGGGTTTGGACTTTCATGCTGACTCCTTGTGTGGGTGGATAAAGCGACTAATAAAAAGATAATGTTATCTAATTATTATGTTTATATCGGCATATTGTCAATGGCTAATATTCATTCGTGATGTCAGTCCGGTGATAATCCAGCCATGGCATCGACTGACTTTCTCTACCTGGGCTCCCAGGACTGGCGGCATCCCGCATGGCGGGGCGGGTTTTATCCGGAGGACCTGCCGGATGACTGGTTGTTGTCGTATTACAACAATCAGTTCCAGTCGGTGTACCTGACGGCAGGGCAGGCGGTAGCGGCCACCCCGGACGACTGGGCGAGGTGGCTGGCGGACACGCTGGAGCGCTTTGTTTTTCTGGTGGAATTCGATGCGGGCCTGGCATTGCCCGCATCACCGAGAATCAGGCTGGTACAGCCGGACTGGGCGGCTGCGCATATCTGCTGGCTGGAGGCGGCTGGCGACCTGCGGGCCTTGTCGCAGCGCATCGCCACGCACGCCGCCTCGGGCGAAGCGCTCTTCATCCTGAGCCGTACCGGCGATCTGGCGGGTTTGCACCGGGTGGACGAACTGCGTCAGGTCATGGGTTACTGACGGCTTTTGCACGACCCGAAAGCCCGGAAATGCGACAGCCTCCGGTAAGATGATGCGATTGAACAACACCACAGGTCCGATCCCTTGCAATCCGGCAATCTGGTCGAAATCGCAGGTGTCGCATTTGGTTACGGTGCCCGGCAGGTACTCAAGGGCATCAACCTGACTGCCCGTCGCGGTCAGGTCGTGGCCATCATGGGCAGCAGCGGTTGCGGCAAAACCACACTTTTGCGTCTCATTGGCGGGCAGATCAAGCCGGGCCAGGGGACCGTGCGCGTGGCGGGCGAGTCGGTAGCCGATCTCGACCAGGACGGTCTGTACCGGCTGCGCCGCAAGATGGGGATGCTGTTCCAGTTCGGCGCGCTGTTCACCGACATGTCGGTCTTCGACAACGTGGCGTTCCAGTTGCGCGAGCATACCGACCTGCCCGAGGACGCCATTCGCGACCTGGTCCTGATGAAGCTCAACGCGGTGGGGTTGCGCGGCGCGGCGCAGCTGATGCCGGCCGAACTCTCCGGGGGGATGGCGCGGCGGGTGGCGCTGGCGCGCGCCATCGCACTCGATCCCATGCTGGTGATGTATGACGAACCCTTCGCCGGCCTCGACCCCATTTCGCTGGGCGTGACCGGCAACCTGATCCGTCGCCTGACCGATACCCTGGGCCTGACCTCACTCCTGGTCACGCACGACGTGCAGGAATCGCTGAAAATCGTCGATTACGTGTATTTCGTGTCCGAAGGCGTGATCGTCGCGGAGGGGACGGCCGATGAAATCCGGGCGTCCGAACTGCCCTACGTGCACCAGTTCGTGCATGGCGAGGCAGACGGCCCCGTGCCGTTCCATTACCCGGCGCGCACCTATGCAGACGACCTGGGGCTGGGGGGGCGCAATGCTTAGGCGTGCGCTCGAAAATCTGGGCAATCGCACGATCCAGGGCATCTGGCGCATGGGGTTTGCCACCCGCTTCTTCTTTGCCGTGCTGATGCATTCCGGCACGGCCTTCCGCCGGTTCGGTCTCACCATCCGGGAAATGTATTTCACGGGCGTGCTCTCGCTCATCATCATCCTGGTGTCGGGGCTGTTCGTGGGCATGGTGCTCGGCCTGCAAGGCTACGAAACCCTCCAGACCTACGGCTCGGAAGAGGCGCTGGGTGTGCTGGTGGCCCTGTCGCTGGTGCGCGAACTGGGACCGGTGGTGGCGGCGCTCCTGTTTGCCAGCCGGGCAGGCAGCGCAATCACGGCGGAAATCGGCCTCATGAAGGCCACCGAGCAACTCTCCGCGATGGAGATGATGGCGGTGGATCCGATTGCACGCGTGGTGGCACCGCGCTTCTGGGCCGGGGTGATTTCCATGCCCTTGCTCGCCGCACTGTTTTCCGCGATGGGGGTGCTGGGCGGCTACCTGGTGGGCGTACAACTCATCGGCGTGGACGAAGGCTCGTTCTGGGCGCAGATGCAAAGTGCGGTCGATTTCGAGCAGGATATTCTCAATGGCGTGATCAAGAGCGTGGTCTTTGGCGTGGCCATCACCGCCATTGCCCTGTTCGAAGGGTACGACGCGCCGCCAACTGCCGAAGGGGTGTCGGGGGCCACGACCCGCACCGTGGTGACCTCCAGTCTGGCCGTGCTGGCGCTGGATTTTGTCTTGACTGCATTCATGTTCCGGGGGCTCAACTAAATGAACCGAACCGTGCTCGACCTCTGGGTCGGATTATTCGTCGTCGCGGGGATCGCTGCGCTGCTTTTCCTGGCACTCAAGGTGGGCAGCATGAATACGGTCAACGCCACCGACAGCTATGAAGTCGTCGCCCGGTTCGAGAACATCGGCGGGCTCAAGGCACGCGCGCCGGTCAAAAGCGCCGGTGTGGTGGTGGGGCGGGTCGACAGCATCCAGTTCGACACGCAACTCTATGAAGCCAAGGTGACGATGCGGGTCAACAAGCGCTATCCGTTTCCCAAGGATTCGTCTGCCGCCATCCTCACCTCGGGCCTGCTGGGTGAGCAGTACATCGGCTTGGCAGCGGGCGGGGACAGCGCCATGCTGAAAAGCGGCGATACCCTGAAGATCACCCAGGATGCCGTGGTGCTGGAAAACCTGATTGGACAATTCCTCTATGGCAAGGCCCAGGAAGGAAGCCCGCAATGAAAATGATCGTCCGTTCCCTTATCGCGGCCGGTTGCCTGGCCAGCCTTTCCGTGCAGGCCGAGAGTGTCAGCCTCGACCAGGCCGTTGAAATGAGCCTGGCTGCCGATCCCCGTATCAAGGAGCGCGAGCAGGTGGTGGCTGCGGCCCGTGCGCTGGTTGAGGAAGTGCGCGGCAACGCCGGCTGGCGGGTCAGCGCCAATGCATTCGTCGGCCTGGCACCCGAAGCCGAGGGCGGCTTCTATCAGGGCGGGGCATACAGCTGTGCCGTGCCGCCGTGTACGCCGCGCACCGACGGCGACAAGCTCAAGGGCATTTCGGACTGGACGCACATCGACTTTGCCTTGATCAAGCCGCTGTTTACCTTCGGCAAGGTCGAGCACTACGGCGACGCCGCGCAGGGCAACGTCGACGTGAAGCAGGGTGAACTCAAGCAGACGCGTGCAGACATCGTCTACGACACCAAGCGGGCCTACTACGGCTATCTGGCCTCGCGCGACGCGCACGCCTTCCTGCGGGATATCCAGACACGTATCGACGATGCGATTGCCTCGGTCGAGCGCAATCTCAAGGAAGAAACCGGTGAATCGAAGCAGTCGGACCTCTACGCCTTGCAAACGGCGCGTGGCCTGCTTGCCAAATACGTTTACCAGGCGCGTGCCATCGAGAAAATCAGCCTCGACGGCTTGCGGGTACTGACGGGGGCTGGGCTGAAATCTGACCTGACCGTGGCCGATTTGCGCATCGAGCCAGTTGCCTTCCCCGTGGTCGAACTGGCCGAACTCCAGGCGCGGGCGCTGCAGGACCGGGCCGAAATGCAACAGCTCGAATCCGGCCTGCGGGCGCGCCGCGCCCTGCTGGCAGCGAAAAAGGCAGACCGCCTGCCCGATGTCTACGCTGGCGTGATCGGCCAGTTCAACTACGCTTCGCGCCGCGAACGCCTGGACAACCCCTATCTCAACGACCCGTTCAACGGCGGCGGCCTGACACCTGTAGTGGGCGTGAAATGGGACAGTGTGTTTGGCGTGGCCAGTGCCCGCGTCGACCAGGCACAGGCCGAACTCGAGGCGCTCAACCACAAGCGCGCCTTTGCCGTGGCCGGCATCCCGTTCGAGGTGGGGGAGGCCTATGCCAACGCGCAGGCCAACTTCGACGCGCAGCGCGATCTGGCTGACGCTGCGGCTGCCGCGCGGCGCTGGATGGTCGCGTCGATTGCCGACTTTGCAGCGGGCGTCGAAAGCGCCGACAAGGTGGCCGACGCCATCAAGAACTATGCGCTGACCCAGACCGAATACCTGCGCACCCTCAACGACTACAACATGAACGTGGCGCAACTGGCCCGCCTCACGGGTGAACTCAAGTAAGCCTGACGCGTCTACCCCATTCATAAATCAGAACAGGACCTCCCCATGCTGCGTTTATTCCTGACGACACTTGCCCTGGTGCTGGGCACCACGACCGCGAGCGTGCGTGCCGCCGACGTGGCCCCGGACGTGCTGGCGCGAACCACCACCCAGGACGTGATTGCCGTACTCAAGCAGGACAAGGACATCCAGAGCGGGAATCTCAACAAGGTCTATCAGCTGGTCGAAGCCAAGATCCTGCCCAATTTCGATTTCAACCGCATGACCCAGCTGGCCGTGGGCAAGAACTGGCCGCGCGCCAGCGCCCAGCAGAAACAGGCGCTGGTGACCGAGTTCCGCAACCTGCTGGTGCGCACCTACGCCACTTCGCTGACGGCGTTTTCCAACCAGAGCATCGATTTCAAGCCGCTGACCATGAAACCGGATGACGACGATGTGACCGTGCGCAGTGAAATCCGCCAGCCGGGCGGACAGCCGCTGCCGATCGATTACAGCATGTACAAGACCGCATTTGGCTGGAAGGTCTATGACGTGTCGATCGACGGCGTGAGCCTGGTCACCAATTACCGTGCGTCCTTTGCCTCTGCTGTTCGTCAGGGCGGGATCGACGGGCTCATCAAGACCCTGGCAGCGCAGTCCGCCCGGGCCGGCGCGCAAGCCAAGCCTGCGCGCAGCGGATCGTGATTGCCTGCGACCAGTCGGTCTGCCGGCTCAGCGGGCCGCTGACTGTCGATACCGTCGGCAGCATGCTCGCGTCATTGCGTCCCCATCTGGCCCAGGGGGTCACCCGGCTGGATTTCAGCGGCGTCGACCCTGCCGATTCGGCCGCCCTGGCGCTGATATTCAGCGCGCAGCGTGCGGCCAGCGGCCCGCTCACCGTGAGTGGCCTGCCCGAGAGCTTTGTGACGCTGGCCGAACTGTACGGCGTGTCCGACCTGCTTCCGGCATGAGCCCGGCCATTCGGGTGGCCCACCTCGCCAAACGATTTGGCGGAACACAGGCGCTGGACGGGGTCTCGCTGGATATCGAGCCGGGCGAATTTTTCGGTCTGCTGGGCCCCAACGGCGCAGGCAAGACCACGCTGATTTCCATCCTGGCCGGCCTGACCCGGCCTGACGCCGGCGAGGCGTCGGTGATGGGCCACGATGTGGTGCGCAACTACCGTGAAGCGCGCCGTGCGCTCGGTGTGGTGCCACAGGAACTGGTCTACGATCCGTTCTTCAATGTGCGCGAAACCCTGCGCATCCAGTCCGGCTACTTCGGCCTGAAGCACAACGACGACTGGATCGACGAGATCATGCATCACCTCGATCTCGTGCCCCATGCGCACAAGAACACGCAGGCGCTGTCCGGCGGCATGAAGCGCCGCCTGCTGGTGGCGCAGGCATTGGTCCACAAGCCGCCGGTCATCGTGCTCGACGAGCCCACGGCGGGCGTGGATGTGGATCTGCGGCGCTCGTTGTGGGCGTTCGTCAGCCGGCTCAACCGCGAAGGCCACACCATTCTGCTCACCACGCATTACCTGGAAGAAGCCGAGGCCCTGTGCGGGCGCATCGCCATGCTGAAGGCGGGCCGCATTGTCGCGCTCGACGCCACGCGCAATTTGCTGCAACACACCAACGAGCACTGTGCCAGCCTGCGGCTCGACGCCGGTTCGCTGCCTGCCGAGTGGCAGGCGCGGCTGCAGCGCGAAGCCGGCGGCAACTGGCGCTTCAGTTTCGGCGACTACGCCGAGCTTGAGGCGCTGCTCGCCGCACTGCGCGGTGCGGGCATCCAGGTGCAGGAAATGCAGCTTCTGGAACCCGATCTGGAGGATGTCTTCACCGACATCATGCAGCGCACATGAATGGACTGCCTGCCCTGTTCTACAAGGAAATGCTGCGTTTCTGGAAGGTGGCGGTGCAGACCGTGGTCGCGCCGGTGGTGACGGCGCTGCTGTATCTGCTGATCTTTTCGCATGTGCTGGAAGACCATGTCCAGGTCTATCCCGGCGTGTCGTACACCGCCTTCCTGGTGCCCGGCCTGGTGATGATGAGCATGTTGCAGAATGCCTTTTCCAACAGCTCGTCCAGCCTGATCCAGTCGAAAATGCAGGGCAACATCGTCTTTGTCATGCTGTCGCCGCTGTCGTATCTGGAGTTCTTTCTGGCGTATCTGGGCGCGGCGGTCATTCGCGGCCTGGTGGTGGGGCTGGGGGTATGGGCGGTTACCTGGGGGTTCGAGCCGTTTGCTGTGGCGCACTGGGGCTGGTTGCTGGCGTATGCGTTGCTGTCGTGCGGCGTGCTAGGCGCGCTGGGCATCATCGCCGGCATTTGGGCCGAAAAATATGACCAGTTGGCGGCGTTCCAGAACTTCCTGATCCTGCCGCTCACCTTCCTTTCAGGCGTGTTCTATTCCATCCACTCATTGCCGGCGTTCTGGCAAACCGTGTCGCATTTCAATCCGGTGTTTTACCTGATCGATGGCTTTCGCTACGCCTTTGTCGGCCAGTCGGACACTGACCCGTGGCTGGGCCTGCTGGTCGCCGGGGCCTGCTTTGTGGCAATATCCGCGCTCACGTTGATGCTGCTCCGCAGCGGCTACAAACTCCGTCACTGAAAGAAAGCGCACGCATGGTTACCCCCGACGACATCAAAGGCTGGATCACCGAAAAACTGCCCTGCGACCACATCGAGCTCGACGGCGACGGTCAGCATTTCCAGGCCGTGATCGTCAGCCCGTCGTTCACCGGCAAGAACATGATCCAGCAGCATCGCCTGGTCTACGACGCACTTGGTACGCGCATGTACGCCCAGATCCACGCGCTGTCGATGAAGACCTACTCGCCCGAAGACTGGGCCGCCCGCTGAGATGGATTCCCTGCTGATCCACGGCGGCAACACGCTCGCCGGCGAGGTGCGCATTTCCGGCGCCAAGAATGCCGCGTTGCCGATCCTGACCGCCAGCCTGCTGACCGCCGGCCCGCTCGAACTCACCAACGTGCCGCACCTGAAAGACATCAGCACCATGCTGGCGCTGCTGGGCCACATGGGCGTGACCGTCACGCTGGACGACAGGAACCGCGTCACGCTCTGCGGCGAATCCATCCCGCACATGGAAGCGCCGTATGACATGGTGAAAACCATGCGTGCCTCGATCCTGGTGCTGGGCCCCACGCTGGCGCGCTTCGGCGAGGCGCGCGTCTCCCTGCCCGGCGGCTGCGCCATCGGCTCGCGTCCGGTGGACCTGCACATCAAAGGCCTGCAGGCCATGGGTGCGGACATCCACATCGAACACGGCTACATCCACGCCAAGGCCAAGCGGCTCAAGGGTGCGCACATCGCCATGGACGTGGTGACCGTGACCGGCACCGAAAATCTCATGATGGCCGCCGCGCTCGCCGATGGCACCACCGTGCTGGCCAACGCCGCGCGCGAACCCGAGGTCGTCGACCTGGCCAACTGCCTGATCGCGATGGGCGCCAAGATCGAAGGCGCGGGCAGCGGCGTCATCACCATCCATGGCGTGCCCGAACTGCATGGCGCGGCGCATCGTGTGATGCCCGACCGCATCGAGACCGGCACCTTCCTCGTTGCCGCCGCAATGACCGGCGGCAAGATCCGTGCGCTCGACGCCGCACCCGAAACCCTGGTGTCGGTGATGGGCAAGCTCGCCGACGCCGGCGCGCACGTGACCCAGGGCGACGACTGGATCGAGGTCGAATCCGACGGCGTGCTGAACGCCGTGGACGTGCGCACCGCGCCGCATCCCGCGTTTCCCACCGACATGCAGGCGCAGTTCATGGCCTTAAACTGCGTGGCCAGCGGTGCGGCCAGCGTGACCGAAACCATTTTCGAGAACCGCTTCATGCACGTGCAGGAACTGCGCCGGCTGGGGGCCAACATCGAAGTTTCCGGCCACACCGCTTTGGTACGAGGGGTTCCGCGTCTCGACGGTGCCATCGTGATGGCAACCGACCTGCGCGCCTCGGCCTGCCTGGTGCTGGCCGGCCTCGTCGCCGCAGGCGAAACCACCATCGAACGCATCTACCACCTCGACCGCGGCTACGAACGCATCGAGGAAAAACTCACCCAGCTTGGCGCGCGCATCCAGCGCGTGCATTGACATGAACACAGGCATCACGCTCGCCCTGTCCAAAGGGCGCATCTTCGAGGAAACCCTGCCGCTGCTGGCCGCAGCCGGCATCACGCCGTCCGAAAGCCCGGAATCCTCGCGCAAGCTCATCATCGGCACCAACCGTCCCGACGTGCGCCTCATCATCGTGCGCGCCAGTGACGTGCCGACCTACGTGCAATACGGTGCCGCCGACCTTGGCATCGCGGGCAAGGACGTCATCAACGAACACGGCGGCACCGGGCTCTACCAACCGCTCGACCTGCAGATCGCCAAGTGCCGCATGATGGTCGCTGTGCGCGAAGGCTACGACTACGCCGGTTCGGTGAAAGAGGGCGCGCGCATCCGCGTGGCCACCAAGTACGTCAACGCCGCGCGCGAGCATTTTGCGGGCAAGGGCGTGCACATCGACCTCATCAAACTCTACGGTTCGATGGAGCTCGCACCGCTGGTCGGGTTGTCCGACGTCATCGTCGATCTGGTGTCCACCGGGGGCACCCTCAAGGCCAACGGCCTGGTGGCAGTCGAGCACATCAGTGATGTGAGCTCGCGACTGGTGGTGAACCAGGCAGCGCTGAAGCTGAAGCGGGGGGTGATTCAGCCGGTGGTGGATGCGTTTGCCAGGGCAATTGCTATTGTCGACCGGTAGCGGCCCAGCCATGAGGAGATTGAGTCCCACGTATGTTTTTCGGCCCGAAGGATTGGTTTGTGAGGGCCGTTTTTTCTGGTAATACGTCCCAAACATAGCAATCTTCGTCACGAGGTTCTGGTAAATGTACAAATTTGCCTTGGTAGGGTGTGGCCGAATCGCAAAAAGGCATGCCGAATTATTAAGCGGTGTTTTGCGTAATGCAAAGCTAGTTGCCGTATGTGATACGGATATAAATAAAGCGCGTGCATTTGGCGAGAGATATGAGGTGGATTGGTACCAAAACATCGATGAAATGATGTCGCGTGCGCTGCCGGATGTGGTTTCGGTACTGACGCCGAGCGGGATGCATCGCGATCATGTGCTGCAACTGGCGCCCTACGGCAAGCATATCGTGGTCGAGAAACCGATGGCCCTGTCGCTGGACGATGCCGATGCCATGATCGCCGCATGCGACGCGCACGCCTGTCGCCTGTTCGTGGTCAAGCAGAACCGCTTCAATGTGCCGGTCGTGAAATTACGCGAGGCCATGGAAAGCAGGCGTTTCGGCAAGCTGGTCATGGGTACGGTCCGGGTACGCTGGTGCCGTACCCAGGCCTACTACGACATGGACGCCTGGCGCGGGACCTGGGCGCTGGACGGCGGGGTGCTGACCAACCAGGCCAGTCATCACGTCGATCTGCTGGAATGGATGATGGGCGATGTCGAGTCCGTTTTCGCCAGAAGCACGACGGCGCTGGTGAACATCGAAT
>JBEQCD010000058.1:0-15930 GCA_041639515.1 Hydrogenophilales bacterium
GTGCTGGTGTTCGACGACATGACCAAGCTCATCGACGCCGAACGCAATGCCGCCTGGAGCGAAGTGGCGCGCCGGCTGGCGCACGAGATCAAGAATCCGCTCACGCCCATCCAGCTGTCGGCCGAGCGCATTGCCCGCAAGCTGGGCGGCAGGCTGGAGCCGACCGACGCCGAATTCCTCGACCGCGCCACCCAGACCATCGTCAACCAGGTGGCGGCGATGAAGAGCATGGTCGATGCCTTTGCCGGCTATGCGCGGATGCCGCGCGCCAAGCTCGCGCCGCTCGACCTCAATGCGCTGGTGCGGGAAATCCTCACCCTCTACGACGGCAAATCGCTCGGGCTGGAACTGCAACTTGATCCTGCGCTGCCGCCGGTCGTCGGCGATTCCACATTATTGCGACAGGTGATTCATAATCTGTTGCAAAATGCGCAGGATGCGCTGGCCGATCATGCCGCACCGCGCGTTGAAGTGAGCACCAGCCTGAGCGCGGATGCAGTGTGCCTGGCGGTAAACGATAACGGCGGCGGATTTCCGGAGCATCTGATGGCGCGGCTGTTCGAGCCCTATGCGACGACCAAGGCCAAGGGCACCGGACTCGGACTCGCCATCGTCAAGAAGATCGTGGAAGAACATCAGGGCAAAATACAGATCGAGAACCTGAAGACAGGCGGCGCGGCAATCCGCATTGCGCTGCCCGTCCACCAGGCAAACGGGGAGCACACGTGAGCGGGCATATTCTCGTCGTCGACGATGAAGTGGGCATACGCGAATTGCTGTCGGAAATCCTCACCGACGAGGGCTACGACGTCCATCTCGCAGAAAACGCCGAGGCGGCGCGCGCCTTTCGCGCCCAGCGCCGGCCCGATCTCGTCCTGCTGGACATCTGGATGCCGGACACCGACGGCGTCACCCTGCTCAAGGAATGGGGCACCGGCGGCCAGCTCACCATGCCGGTGGTGATGATGTCCGGCCACGGCACCATCGATACCGCAGTCGAGGCAACCAAGCTCGGCGCGGTCGATTTCCTCGAAAAACCCGTAGCGCTCGCCAAGCTCATCGACGCGGTCAACAAGGCCATCAAGCGCGGTGTGGCCCAGCCCCGCCGCGTGCCGGGCATGGATCTCTCGGGCCTGGGCCGCAGCCCGCAGGTTCTTGAACTGAAAAAACGCCTCACCCAGATTGCCGGCAACACCGCGCCGGTGCTGCTCATGGGCGAGCCGGGCAGCGGTTTCGAAATCTGCGCGCGTTTCCTGCACCAGCCGGCCAGCGCCTGGGTGGAGATCAAGGACCGTGCCCGGCTGGTGTCAGACCCGCTGGGCTTCGTCGAAGGACTGGGCAACGGCACGCTGTTCCTGCCTGACGTGTGCGATTTGGCCAAGCTCGAACAGAAAGGCTTGTCGCTCCTGCTCGACCGCATCGAAGGCAGCGGTGCACGGCTGGTCTGCGCCAGCGGCAAGAGCCTCGACGCGATGGTGGCGGCCGGCGAGTTCGATAACCGGCTCTACTACCGGCTGTCCAGCCTCGCCATCCAGGTGCCGCCGTTGCGCGAGCATCGCGAGGACGTGCCCGACATCGCCAACTACATGCTCACCCAGATGATCGAGGCCGGCGAGTGCCCGGTGCGCCGGCTGACCACGCCCGCCATGAACCAGCTGCGCAATTTCGACTGGCTGGGCAACCTGCCGCAGCTCAACAACGTGGTGCGCACGCTGGCGGTCACCGCCCTGTCGGGCGAAATCGACGCTGCCGACGTCAACCGCGTGCTCGCTCCGATGAAGCAGACGGCCCCCGCCGTCGCCCACGGCATTCCGCTCGACATTCCGCTGCGCGAGGCACGCGATGCCTTCGAGCGCATGTATTTCGAACACCTCATCCAGCAGGAAGGCGGCAGCATGACCCGCGTGGCCGACAAATCCGGCCTCGAACGCACGCACCTCTACCGCAAGCTCAAGCAGCTGAACATCCGCCATGGTCGCCGGCTCGACGAAGACCTCTGATCCTGCGGGCGGGCCGCGCCGCCTGCTGCCACACGCTTACCAACCATGAAGATCATCATCCTCGGTGCCGGCCAGGTGGGGGCCAACCTCGCCGAAAGCCTGGTCGCCGAAAACAACGACATCACGGTCATCGACCTTGACCTGTCGCGGCTGGCGCTGCTGCAGGACCGGTTCGACCTGCGCACCGTGCGCGGCCATGCCGCCCACCCGTCCATCCTGCGCATGGCCGGCGCGGAAGACGCCGACATGCTGGTGGCCGTGACGCAGAGCGACGAAACCAATCTGGTCGCCTGCCGGCTCGCGGCCACGCTGTTCAATGTGCCGACGCGGATCGCGCGGATACGCTCGACCGACTTCCTCGAAGCGGAAGGCGGTTTCCTCGCCGAACATTTCGGCGTCGACCACATCATCAGCCCCGAGCAGGAGGTGACGGAAACCCTGCGCCGGCTGATCGAACACCCTGAGGCCCTGCAGGTGCTCGACTTTGCCGACGGCAAGGTGCGGCTGGTGGCGGTGCGCGCCTATCACGGCGGGCCGCTGGTGGGCCACGAGCTGCAGGACATCCGCCGCCACATGCCCGACATCGACTGCCGGGTGGCGGCCATCTACCGGCGCGATCGCGGCATCGTGCCCAAGGGCATCACCGTGATCGAGCCCAACGACGAAGTGTTCTTCATCGCCGGCCGCAAGGACATTCCGGCCGTGATGCGCGAACTGCGCAGCATGGAACGTCCGGTCAAGCGCGTGATGATCGCCGGCGGCGGCAACATCGGCCGCCGTCTCGCCGCCCGGCTCGAGCGCGACTACGAGGTGAAACTCATCGACCACAACAAGGCGGTGACCAACCAGCTCGCTGAAAAGCTCCACCGCACCCTGGTCCTCACCGGCGACGCCACCGACGAAGATCTGCTGGAACAGGAAAACATCGAGTCGATGGACGTGTTCTGCGCGCTCACCAACGATGACGAGGACAACATCATGTCCGCGCTGCTGGCCAAGCGCATGGGCGCGCACCGGGTGATCTCGCTGATCAACCGTTCGGCCTACGTGAACCTGGTGCAGGGCGGCGAGATCGACATTGCCATTTCCCCGGCGCAGGCCACCGTGGGGCCGCTGCTGTCCAAGATCCGCCGGGGCGACATGGCTGCTGTGCATTCACTGCGGCGCGGTGCGGCGGAGGTGCTGGAAATCGTTGTCCACGGTGACTTCAAGACCTCCAAGGTGGTGGGCCGCCGCATCGGTGACATCGCCCTGCCCGACGGCGCATCGATCGCAGCGGTGATCCGCAGCGAGGATGTGTTCATCGCCCATCACGACACCCTGATCGAGGCCGAAGACCACCTCGTCGTGTTCGCGCTCAACAAGCGCATCATTCCCAAGGTCGAGAAACTCTTCCAGGTCGGCTTCGGGTTCTTCTGACGCGCCCGCCCCATGCAGCGCCTGGCTCCCGTCGTCCATGTCCTGGGTCTGGTTGTCCTGATCTTTTCCTTTGCCATGCTGGTGCCGCTCACCACGGCGCTGATCGGCCACGACGCGGCGCAGCACGCCTTCGACGAGGCCTTCCTCATCAGTCTCGGCATCGGTGCCGTCCTGTGGCTGGGTGGGCGGCGCTGGCGGCGCGAACTGAAAACACGCGACGGTTTCGTGCTGGTGCTGCTGGTGTGGACCGGGCTGCCGGCGGTGGCCACCCTGCCCTTCCTGATCTACGCGCCGGGCATGAGTTTCACCGACGCGTACTTCGAAACCATGTCCGGTCTGTCCACCACCGGGGCCACGGTGATGAGCGGGCTCGACACCCTGCCGCCCTCGCTCAACCTGTGGCGGCATCTGCTCAACTGGCTGGGCGGCATGGGCATCATCGTGCTGGCGGTGGCCATCCTGCCGCTGCTGGGCATCGGCGGACGCCAGCTGCTGAAGGCCGAACTGCCCGGGCCGATCAAGGACGCCAAGCTCACGCCGCGTATTGCCGATACCGCCAAGATGTTGTGGTTTGTCTACGCCGCGATCACGCTGGCCTGTGCCCTGGCGCTGAGGCTGGCGGGTATGGACTGGTTCGACGCCGTCTGCCACGCGTTCGCGGCGCTGAGCCTGGGTGGATTTTCCACGCACGACGCCAGTGTGGGCTACTACGATTCGCCGCTGATCGAGGCGGTGCTGATCTTCTTCATGCTGGTGGCCGCGCTCAACTTCGTCACCCATCTGCTCGCGTTCCGGCAGAAAAGCCTGCTGCCGTACCGCCGGGATCCGGAGGTTTTTGGCGTGCTTGGCCTCGTGTTCGCGAGCATTCTGGGCCTGAGCTTCTACGTCTGGCAGGCCGGCGTGTACCCGGAGTTTGTCACCGCCCTGCGCCATGTGAGCTTCAACCTGGTGTCGCTCGCCACCGACTGCGGCTTTGCCAGCACGGATTTCAACCAGTGGCCGATATTCGCGCCGATGTGGATGCTGGCCCTGTCGTGCGTCACGGCCAGCTCGGGTTCCACCGGTGGCGGCCTGAAGATGATCCGTGCCGTGCTCATGTTCCGCCAGGGCGTGCGCGAACTGGAACGCCAGCTGCATCCAGCCGCGCGCCTGCCGGTCAAGATAGGTGGGCACGCCGTGCCTAACCAGATCATCTTTGCCATCCAGGCCTTCGTCATGATGTACGTCGCCACCGTGGTCGGCATGACGCTCGTGCTGCTGGCAAGCGGGCTCGACTTCCTCACCGCGTTTTCCGCCGTCATCGCCTGCATCAACAACGCCGGCCCGGGGCTCGGTGAGGTCGGTCCGGCGTCGAATTATGCCGGCCTGTCCGACTTCCAGACCTGGGCACTCGCGCTCACCATGCTGCTCGGCCGGCTGGAGCTGTTCACGGTCTTCGTGCTGTTCACCCGCGCGTTCTGGCGCGGGTGATGCGGTAGCATCGCATCGGTAACCGAGTGTCGTCATGTCCGCCATCCTGCCCGTCCTGCATATTTTTTCGAAGGTGCTGATGCTCTTCGCCTTTGCCTTCCTGCTGCCGCTGGGGGTGTCGATCGTGCTGGGCGATGGTGCGCAAAAGGCCTACGACGAAGCCATCCTCATCACTTTCTTTTCCGGCATGGCCCTGTGGCTGGTGTCGCGCCGGGGCAAGCGCGAACTGCACACGCGCGACGGCTTCCTGCTGGTGGTGATGATCTGGGCGCTGCTGCCGGTGTTTTCCGCCATTCCGCTCATGGTCTACCTGCCCGACCTGGCGTTCAACGAAGCCTATTTCGAGGCCGTATCGGGTCTGACGGCCACCGGGGCCACCGTGCTGTCCGGGCTCGACAGCCTGCCGCCCTCGATCAATATCTGGCGCACGCAGATGCACTGGATCGGCGGCATGGGCGTCATCGTGCTGGTCGTGGCGGTGCTGCCCATGCTGGGCGTCGGCGGCCGTCAGCTGTTCAAGGCCGAAACGCCCACGCCCATGAAAGACAGCAAGCTCACCCCGCGCATGGCCGAAACCGCCAAGGGCCTGTGGGTGGTGTACGCCTTCATCACCGTGATTTGCATGCTGGCGCTGTGGGCCGGCGGCATGAACTGGATCGACGCCGTGGTGCATGGCTTCAGCGTCATGGGGCTCGGCGGCATGTCCTCGCACGACGCCAGTATGGCCTACTTCGATTCGCTGCTGCTGGAAATGATCGTCATGTTCTTTGCGCTCGTGGCCGGCATCAGCTTCTCCACCCACTTCATGGCCTTCCGCATGAAAAGCCTGCTCGCCTACCGGCTCGATGCGGAGTTGCCGTGGTTTCTGGGCGTGCTCGCGGTCAGCGCCTTCGCCCTCGCCGGCTATCTGCTCTACAAGGGCTTCTATCTCGATTTTCCCGAAGCCCTGCGCTACGCCGCATTCAACACCGTCTCGGTCGCCACCACCCTGGGATTTTCCAGCACCGACTACAACGTCTGGCCCTATTTCGCGCCGTTGTGGATGCTGTTCCTGTCCAGTTTCGCCGCCAGCTCCGGTTCCACCGGCGGCGGCATCAAGATGCTGCGTGCCGTGCTGCTCAGCAAGCAGCTCTACCGCGAGCTCATCAAGCTCATCCATCCCAATGCCGAAATCCACACCAAGATAGGCCGGCAGGCGGTGCCCAACAAGATCATCTACGCCGTGCTGGCGTTCCTGTTCGTGTATGTCGCCTCGGTCGTCAGCCTGTCGTTCGTGCTCTCGGCGTCCGGGCTCGACATTTTCACGGCGTTCACTGCCGTCGTTGCCATGGTCAACAACACCGGCCCCGGCCTCGGCCAGGTCGGCCCCGCCAGCACCTACGCCGTGCTCAACGACTTCCAGACCTGGGTGCTGAGCTTTGCCATGCTGCTCGGCCGGCTGGAATTCTTCACCCTGCTGGTCGTGCTCACCCCCGTGTTCTGGAGAAAGTGATGCCATCGATCGCCGATTTCGAGAAGATGCTGGCCGCCGGGCGCGACAACGCCCTCTTGCGGTTTTCGCTCGGCAACGAATACCTCAAAGTCGGCCAGCCAGCCGATGCGGCCACGCACCTGCGCCGCGCCGTCGAACAGGACCCGAAGTATTCCGCCGCGTGGAAACTGCTCGGCCGCGCCCTGTCCGAGGCCGAAGCCTGGGACGACGCGCTGGCGGCCTACCGCGAAGGCATCGCCGTGGCCGAAGCGCGCGGCGACAAGCAGGCGGCGAAGGAGATGGGGGTGTTCATGCGGCGCATCGAAAAGCGCGGTGAGGCAGGCAGTTGAAATCAGGAGTTGAATTCCTCATGATCTACTCGCCCCCTGGGTCGTAATACACTCCAGCCGATGAACGAGAGAGAAAAATTGCACACTTTTTATGAGTTCTTCGCGGGTGGAGGCATGGCCCGGGCCGGCCTTGGCAGCCAATGGCAGTGTCTTTTTGCCAACGACATCTCGACCCGGAAAGCCGATGCCTACACGCGCAACTGGGGGCCGGAAAATTTTGTAACAAGTGACATTTTCGACTTGAAAGCGGCCTCGCTTCCAGGCCAGGCCGACCTGGCCTGGGGGTCTTTTCCATGTCAGGATCTCTCTCTCGCAGGCGCGGGTGCGGGCCTTGGCGGCAAACGATCCGGGGCATTCTGGGGCTATTGGGAGTTGATTCGTTCGCTGAATCTGGATGGCCGGAAACCGCGCATGGTCATGCTTGAAAATGTATTGGGCACGCTGACTTCGCACGAAGGCAAGGATTTTGACGCCATTGCAAAAGCGCTGGCGAAGGAAAACTACCAGTTCGGTGCAATGGTGATTGACGCTGTCCATTTCATTCCGCAATCCCGCCCCCGGCTCTTCATTCTGGGGGTTGACGCAGACATGGAAATTCCCGAATCGGTACATGGCTGGACGGCAACCCCTGCGTGGCATTCCGATGCAGTTATTCGGGCGCACAACCGCCTGGCAAAAAAAGAACAGGCATTGTGGCGGTGGTGGGCACCATCCATGCCGGGCATGCCCCCTCGCAGACTCGAAGATTTGCTTGAGCCTGACCCTGCCGGGGTGGTGTGGAACTCGGCTGATGAGACCACCAAGCTGCTCTCTTCCATGTCTGACGTAAACCGCCGCAAGGTCATGTTTGCACAGGCCAGTGGTACCACCCGAGTCGGAACGGTTTACCGACGGACCCGGAAGGGTGTTGTGCGTGCCGAGGTGAGATTTGACGGTGTGGCAGGTTGTTTGCGCACGCCGTCCGGTGGTTCGAGTCGTCAGACCCTGCTTCTCGTGGAAGGGGAGCGTATCCGGTCGAGGCTGTTGTCCTCCCGGGAGGCCGCTCGTTTAATGGGCCTTCCGGATGACTACGAACTTCCGGCGCGTTACAACGAGGCCTATCACCTTGCAGGGGATGGTGTGGTTGTTCCGGTCGTCGAGCACATTGCGCGTACATTGCTAGATCCGATTATTAAGGCACAGGTGGCGCTCAGTACGCGTGTCGCGGCATGAGTTCCGAGACCGGGCTTGACCTTTCAACCGCAGAGCTGCCGTTTGAGACGGAAGCCTTGCGCGCGGCTTTGCAAGGCTTTCTCGATACCACGATCAATGACCCGGTTACGCTAAGGCCATGCAAGATAGGCTCTTACAGATGGGGCGTGTATGCCTTTTTTGATTACGACGGCGAGCCGATTTATGTCGGACAAACCAATGAAATGCTCCGCACCCGCATTCGTCGTCACTTGACCAATCGGCGGACGGATGCAGTGGCAATGAATGTTCTGGACCCGGTCGAGGTTTGCTACGTGGAAATCTGGCCATTGCCCCATTTTCAGGATTTGAAAAAGGGCGATGCGCGCGCGGTTGCAGCCAAGGCGCATCTTGATGCCCTCGAATACACCATCTTCCGGAAATGTATCGAGCAATCCGCTTTCAAGGCCATTCTCAACGAGAAAGACCCCCCGGCTCCAACCGACCCTATCGACCCGCCGCCTTCGTTTCGGGGAAAGGTCATTACCGAGGAAGTCAGCCGATTGCGTGATCACCCGGATTTGCGTATTGCCAGACGAGCATCCGTCATGGCCCGGCTTGCGCAAATCATCTCCGAACGCAAAGTGCAAAAGGGGTTGCGACGAGCCCTTCTGACGCAGGCCGAGAGATTGCGATGGTTGGCTGAGCAACGCTACGGCCACGCGGCTGACTCGGAAGACGAGGACTAAAGCGCGTGAGATGAAAGTCTGGATTCAGGCAGATCGTGTGCGTAGCGAGCACAATCTGAAGATCATTCTCGCCTTGTCGGCACCGCGCACCCCTTTTCGCCCACCGCCCCCTCGCTGCATCCCAGCGATTTCTCCGGCGCGATGCGGTCGCGCACCCGTTGCTTGAGTTCCTTGGATTCCGGAAAGCAGCGTTCGACAGCGCGTTCGAACACGGTTTCGCCATCCACGCGGACAACGAACACGCCGCCGCTGCCGGGTTTGAGGGCGACTTCGCCGATTTCCTGCTCGAAGGTGAACAGCAGTTCCTGGGCGAGCCAGCCGGCACGCAGGATGAAGCGGCACTGGGCGCAGTATTCGATTTCGATGCGGGGTTTGGACACGGGGTGCTCCACGGAAATAGACGGGCAGCAGCTTACCGCGTGACGATCTGCCATGAAACGTGCGGGGGGTGCCGGATGACCCGGAATGGGCGGTGGCCCTGTTAAAATTCGCCGATTGAATTTCAAGGAGAACACGATGACGCGGATGGTGAATTGCGTGAAGCTCGGGCGTGAGGCGGAAGGCATGGCGTTTGCGCCGGTGCCGGGCGAGCTCGGCAAGAAGATTTTCGAGAATGTGTCGAAGGAAGCCTGGAGCGGCTGGCAGCGCCAGCAGACCATGCTGATCAACGAAAACCGTCTCAATCTGGCCGACCCGCAGGCGCGCAGCTACCTGATGGAGCAGATGAACCGCTATTTCTTCGGCGGGGGCGAGGTGGACAAGGCAGCGGGCTACGTCCCGCCGACGCGCTGAGCACCGGGCAGCAGGCAAATGAAACGGGCACCCGAGGGTGCCCGTTTTCAATGGTGCCGGCGGCTGAAAACGAGGTGCTGGCTTACAGCACTTCCTTCTCGATTTCTTCCAGCGAGGTGTGGCGCACGTCCTTGCCCTTGACCATGTAGACCACGTATTCGGACATGTTCTTGGCGTGGTCGCCCATGCGCTCGATGGCCTTGGCGACGAACAGGATGTCGATGAAGACCGAGATGGTGCGCGGGTCTTCCATCATGTAGGTGATGAGGTGGCGCAGGTTGAGGCGGAATTCCTCGTCGACCGCCTGATCGGCGCGGGCGATGTCGACGGCCTTGGTGGCGTCGAGGCGGGCGAAGCCGTCGAGCGCCTTGCGCAGCATGTCGAGCACCAGCTCGGACATGTATTTGACTTCGGAGAAGCGCGGCAGGCTGATGCGCTCGGCCTTGTGGATGAGCTTGGCCATGCGGGCGATCTTGGCGGCTTCGTCGCCGATGCGCTCGAGGTCGGTGATGGTCTTCACCACCATCATCACCATGCGCAGGTCGGAGGCGGTGGGCTGGCGGCGCGCGACGATGTTGGCGCAGTCTTCGTCGACCGAAACTTCGAGTGCGTTGACGTTGTGGTCGTTGGCTTCCACGCGTTCGGCCAATTCCAGGTCGCCCTTCACCAGCGCTTCGACGGCGTTGACGATCTGTTCCTCGACCAGGCCACCCATTTTGAGCACGTTGGCACGCACGGCCTCGAGCTCGGCGTCGAACTGCTTGTAGGTGTGTTCAGAAAGCATCATGACTTCTCTCCAATTTTTCCACCCGGATTATAGGCCGCGAAATATGACGTTTGCGTGAACATTTCGGGTCTGCTCCCCGGCAGTGGCTAGCGGGATTCAAAAGGCAACGCGTAACGCGCGCCGTCCAGGGTCAGGGTGATGATCCAGTCATGGCGGCCGCTGACGCAGACCGGCAGCGTGATGCGCGCAGCGAACGCGCCGTGCGCCGGTCGCAGATCGTAGCGGTTGAAGCCCATGTCCATGCCCACCATCTGGAATTCGGCGCTGACGCGGCGGGCCCCCGGTGCGTCGACCGTGAGCTCGAAGGCTTCCAGCGGAACCGGCGTGGCGGAGAAGCGCATCGTCGCCGACTGTCCGGCATGGCTGAACGCGCAGCCCGAAACGGGATCGGCGCAGGTCACAGTCAGTGATTCGGGCATGCGCTTCAGCCACCAGCCGGCTGCGGCGATGACCAGCAGGCCCAGCGCCACCAACAGCGGAATAAGCGTGCGCTTCATGCCCACGCGCCGCGCAGCAGCGCCACGCCATGTGCGCCGTGACACCGGGCCAGCTCGACATCGCCCGGCCCCAGCCCGCCCAGCCCATAAACCGGGATCGGGCTGGCGGCGGCCAGCGTAGCGAAGGCTTCCCATCCCAGCGTGGGCGCGCCGGGGTGGGTGAGCGTGGGCAGCACCGGCGAGAGCAGGGCGTAATCCGCGTCCAGCGCGGCGGCGTGTGCCAGTTCGGCCGCGTCGTGGCAGGACACGCCCACCAGGGAGGTGGCCAGCCAGTCGCAATCGGGCCGCGTATGCAGGCGGGCGGCGGCAGGCGAATCGAGATGCACGCCGTCGGCTCCGGCTGCACGCGCGAGCGCCACACTGCCATTCACCACCACCCGTGCGTGGCAGGCGTGTGCACGGCAGACGGTTTCACGCGCCAGGGACAGGCGGCTGTCATCCGGCAGGGATTTGTCGCGCAGCTGGATCAGGCGCAGGCCGCGATTCAGTGCGGCGTCGAGCCGTACCAGAAAATCCTCGACCCCGAGGGATTCGGCATGGCTGATGCCCAGCACGGGTGGCAGGGTCAGCGCCTTGACGATGGGAAAGTTGGCCGGCAGCAGGGGCGCAACCGCAACCGTGTCGGGTTGTTGCCAGGACAGGGTCTGGCCTTCTCGTGGGCAGGGCTCGCCCGACCACTCGAATACGCGGAAGAAATTCAGCCTGACCGTGGCGTGTTCGTAGACAAAAACCCGCGTGATCCAGCGACAGGCATGCGTGACGACAATGCCGAGCTCTTCGTGCAGCTCGCGCGCGAGGGCGGCTTCGAGGGTTTCGCCGGCCTCGACCTTGCCACCGGGAAACTCCCAGTAGCCGGCGTAGACCTTGCCGGCCGGGCGGCTGGCAAGCATGACCTCGCCCGAGGGGCGGATGAGGACGGCGGCGACGACTTCAACAGGAGCAGACATGCGGTGCGGGCGCTACGCGGGAAAGCCCGCATTGTGCCAGCGCCGCCTGCCGTGCGGGCATGTCGGCGTCAGTAGGCCGCGTGCGCCGCAGCCATGGCCTGCGTGTGCGACATCGGCGTGAGCGGTGCGGCGGCCGCGCGCTGCTTGAAGTAGGCGTCGTAATGGAACACAAAGTCCTTGTCGGCCAGCGGCAGGTGGCAGGCACGGCAGGACGATTGATCGGCCGCGCCGCGCGTACCGTTGCCTTCAAACGCGGTGTAGATCCAGTCGCCGTTCTTCAGCGCCGCCGGCGCGCTGTCGCCCCAGCCCGCACCCTTGGCCATGAGGAAGACCTTGGTGAGTTTGTCCTTACTCATGTTGCCGGCACCATCCAGGGCAGGCGTGCCGTCGGCATTGAGCTTGACCGAATAGATTTCCATGACGAACTGCGTGCCGTTGGGGAACGGGCCGCCAGCCTTGGCTTGCGTGCCGGTCTTGTTCACGTAGATGTCGCGGATTTGCTTCGCGTCCTTCTTCTGGATGCCCGTCATGAACACTGGCCAGGCGGTGTAATTGGCTGGCATGGCGAGCTCGCCATCCTTGGGTGCCGGTGCGGCAGACGATTTGCTGCCATCCATGGAAGAACAGGCGGACAGGCCGAGGGCCAGGGCAAGCGCGGAAAGCGAAACGGCAAGACGGGGGGATTTCATGAGGAGGCTCCTTAAGGTGATGAACACGGTCACTACATAGAGCACTACCCGGGCACGCAAAAAACAGATGCGTGCATGACAGAAAAATTTCGTACTACATGGTCAATGAAGGCCAGAGAATGCAGGCGGGGCGTTCAGCTGGGCGTGTGCGTGCCCGCCCAGTCGCGTGCGAACTGCCACGCCACGCGTCCGTTGCGTGCGCCCCGGCCGAGCGACCATTGCAGGGCTGCCCGCTCGAAACCGTCATCGACGGTCGCGCCGAGCCGGGTGGCCCAGTGACGGGCAATGGCGAGATACGCGTCCTGGTCCATGGCGTGAAAACTCACCCAAACACCGAAGCGGTCGGACAGAGACACTTTCTCCTCGGTGGCCTCGCCGGGATGTACTTCGCCGCCGAGATGTCTGGTTTCGAGGTTTTCGGCCATGTATTCCGGCATCAGATGACGGCGGTTGCTGGTGGCGTAGATCAGCACGTTGTCCGCCGGCCCGGCAAGCGAACCATCGAGCGCGGCCTTGAGGCTGGCGTAACCCGGTTCGTGCTCGGCAAAGCTGAGGTCGTCGATGAAGACGATGAAGCGGGTATCGGCGGCGTCGGCCAGCAGGTCGAAGAGATCGGGCAGCGCCGGCAGGCCGGCCTTGTCCACCTCGATCAGGCGCAGGCCCTTGGCCGCGTATCTGGCGTGCACCGCCTTCACCAGCGACGACTTGCCGCCGCCGCGTGCGCCGGTCAGCAGCACGTTGTTGGCGGGGCGACCTTCGACGAACTGGCGGGTGTTGGCGTCCACCCGCTGTCTCTGGTCGTCGATGTCGAGCAGGTCCTTCAGCGCCACGCGCTGCGGATGCAGGATGGGCTTCAGGGCATTGTCGCGCGCCGACCAGCGCGCCGCGCGCACGGTTTTCCAGTCGGGCGCGGCGGGCGCGGTTGCGGCGAAATGGTCGAGCAGGGCGTCGAGGCGCGGGAGCAGGGCGGCGAAATCGGTCATGAATGGATTCTATCCTTCGCCTGTGCCCGACTGAGCAACGGACTGGTTTTGTGGGCTGGGCCGGGGTTTGCTCTCACGCCGCCGTGCCCCCTCGCCAAACGGCAATGTTCGCGCCAGCGCCCGGCGAATTTCACTGCGTAGCCTTCACATCACGGCAATTGCGCCGCATTGATGAAAGGCAACACAGCATGAAACGCACTGCAAAAATCCTCAGCGCCGTCACCCTCGTTACCGCGCTGGCCGCCGGCACCGCCTTCGCCACCGGCGCGATCTCGCTGCCGGACGAAGTCAAGTCGTCGAGCGTCAAGCTGCCGCGCGGCGTCGAATCGCAGGCCGAATTCGCGAAACACGCGCGCGTCACCCAGCAGCAGGCCGAAGCCGCCGCGCTGGCGGTGCAGCCGGGCCAGGTGGTCAAGGCCAAGCTCGACGACGAAGACGGCTACCTCGTGTGGCAGATCGACGTGAAGCACCCCAAGGGCGTCACCGAAATCGCGGTCGACGCGGGCAACGCGAAGGCGCTCGCGGCGGAAGCCGAGGACGACGACGACCACGACGATGACCACGGCGGCGCGAACGAGATCGAAGGCCGCAACGAACGCAGTTAATCCCCCGCCGGCCGCAAGGCCGGCTTTTCACTTGCCCACGGCAAGCGTGTCATTGCCGAACCCACCCAAAGGAAGCCTCATGCACCGCCACAGCGCCCCCCTCATCCTGCTGCACTGGCTGACCGCGCTCGCGCTCGTCGTCGCCTACGTCTCCAGCGGCGATCCGACGAAAGCCAGCCACGCCCTGTCCGGGCAGATTCACGTGGCGAGCGGTCTGGCGGTGTTCCTGCTGGTGCTGGTCCGCCTGCCGCTGCGCTTCTTCGTGGGTGTGCCGGCGAGCGAACCCGGGCCGCGCTGGCAGCAGCGCGCCGCGCACTGGACGCACCTCGCGCTCTACGCGCTGATGTTCGCCGTGCCGCTGGCGGGCTGGGCCGAGCTGGCCGATGCGACCGCCGCCTATTCGCTGGCCGGCTACGCGCTGCCGCTGCCCGACGCCGGCGCGTGGTGGGTACGCGCACTGGGCGCGGCGCACACCACGCTCGGCGACGCCTTCGTCTGGCTCGCCGGCCTGCACGCCGCCGCCGCGCTCGCGCACCACTATCTTCTGCGCGACGCGACGCTCACACGGATGCTGCCGTGGCGGTCATCCCGGCGCGGTTGACCGCCCGTCCTCCGCACTATCGTCGCATCACACAAGGGAGCAGAACCATGACAACACAGACAAAAAACGACCTGAACGCGACGCTAGCCAAAGTGCCCGAGGTCACGCTGGCATTCTGGACCGTCAAGATCTTCGCCACCACGCTGGGCGAAACCGGCGGCGACGCGGTGTCGATGTCGATGAACCTTGGCTACCTCGTCGCCACCGGCATCTTCGCCGCGTTCTTCCTGCTCGCGGTCGCGACGCAGGTCCGTGCGAAGCAGTACCACCCCGCGCTGTACTGGGCCACCATCATCGCCAGCACCACGGTCGGCACCACGCTGGCGGATTTCTTCGACCGCTCGCTCGGTATCGGCTACGCCGGCGGTTCGTCGATCCTGCTGGCGCTGCTGCTTACTTCGTTATGGGTATGGAAGCGCAGCACCGGCTCGATCGCGGTCGATAGCGTGGCGTCGCCGCGCACCGAGCTGTTCTACTGGACGACGATCATGTTCTCGCAAACGCTCGGCACCGCGCTCGGCGACTGGACGGCGGACACCGCCGGGCTCGGCTACACCGGCGGCGCGCTGGTGTTCGCCGCGCTGCTCGCGGCGGTGGCGCTGGCGTATTACAAGACGCAGATTTCGCGCGCCGCGCTGTTCTGGGCCGCGTTCATCCTCACCCGTCCGCTCGGCGCGGTGGTCGGCGATTTTCTCGACAAGCCGGTCGCCGCCGGCGGGCTGGAACTGTCGCGCTATACCGCCAGCGCCGTCCTGTTCGCGCTGATCGTCGCCATGCTCTGGCTCGTCCCGCAACGCGCCGCGCGCAAGGCGCACTGAACCCACTTCCTCGTTAGAAACCCTCATGCACAGCGCCAGCGCATCCCCCGTCCGCGCCCTCGGCAACGGGTTGCCGGAAATCACGCTGACTTTCCAGGCGATCTAGCGCCGCGCCACCGGGTGTGGCGGCCTTCAGCGATGCGGCCACCCGACGACCACGCCCCACACCCACAGCGCCGCCAGCCCCCACAGCATCAGGATGAGGGCAGCGGCGACACGGCTGACGGGCCGCGCGGCCGCCGCCTCGGCGGCGCGACGGGCGTCGTCGAGCACCGCGCGCGGCGTCAGCCGGATCACCAGCGCGAGGCCGAGCGGCACGATCAACAGATCGTCCAGCAGCCCCAGCACCGGGATGAAGTCGGGAATCAGGTCGATGGGACTCAAGGCGTAGGCGGCGACGGCCAGCGCCAGCGCACGCGCGACCCAGGGCATGCGCGGGTCGCGCGCGGCGAAGTACACGGTCAGCGTCTGCGCTTTCAGCGTGCGCGCCCAGGCGGCGAGTCGCGCTTTCATGCGCGTGAAAGCAGCGGCAGGACGAGCCCGGCATCCAGCCCGCCGCCAGGGGTGTCGCGCAGCGCCAGC
>JBEQCD010000059.1:0-15870 GCA_041639515.1 Hydrogenophilales bacterium
GGCGTGCGCGCCGGTCTTCGAACAGCGGCTTGTAGGCGGCTGCCTGGTAGATGGCCCCGTTGCTGGCCGTCTGCGCAACCGGCGCAACCGGCCGGGCGGTGCTCGGCCCCTGGGTGATGGTCGAGGGCGTGGTGCCGCAGGCCGCAAGCAGCACCGTGGCGCAGGCAGGCAGGACGAAGCGGATGGCGAAGGCGTTCATGGCGTTCACAGCTGGGTCAGGCGTTGCAGCATCTGGTCGGAGGTGGAGATCGCCTTGCTGTTGATCTCGTAGGCGCGCTGGGTCTGGATCATGTTGACCAGTTCTTCCACCACGTTGACGTTGGAGGTTTCAACGTAGGCCTGATTCAGCACGCCGGCCCCGTTGCTGCCCGGTGCGCTGGAGCTGGGCGTGCCCGACGAGGCGGTTTCGGCGTAGAGGTTTTCGCCCAGGCTCTGTAAGCCGGCCGGGTTGATGAACATGGCCAGTTGCAGGGTGCCGATGGTGGTCGCGGCGGGCGAGCCCGGTTGCGTCACCGACACCGTGCCGTCGCGCGCGATGGTGAGCGTCTGCGCGTCGGCGGGAATGGTGATGGCCGGCTGCACGGGGTAGCCGCTGGCGGTGACCAGCTGGCCGTTGGAATCGGTCTGGAAGGAGCCGTCGCGGGTGTACGAGGTGGTGCCGTCCGGCATCAGCACCTGGAAGAAGCCGCTGCCCTGGATCGCCACGTCCTTGGCGTTGCCGGTCTGCTGCAGGTTGCCCTGGGTGAAGATGCGCTCGGTGGCGACCGGCTTCACGCCGGTGCCGATCTGCAGACCGGACGGCAGCTGCGTCTGTTCCGACGACTGCGCGCCGGGCTGGCGGATGGTCTGGTAGAGCAGGTCCTCGAACACGGCCCGCGCGCGCTTGAAGCCGCTGGTGCTGACGTTGGCGAGGTTGTTGGAAATCACGTCCATCTGCGTCTGTTGCGCATCCAGACCGGTCTTGGCAATCCACAGCGAGCGAATCATGTCGGCTCCTTCAGAAGTATTTCGTCAGTTCAAATGACTCTTCAGCTCATGCCCAGCAGCTGGGCGGCCTTGGCGTCGTTGCTCTCGGCGTTCTGCAGGAGCTTCATCTGCATTTCGAACTGGCGTGCGAGCGAGATCATGTCGACCATCGCGTCGACGACATTGACGTTGGACGATTCCAGCGCGCCGGAAATCACGTTCACGTTGGGGTCGGCCGTGGCCGCGCCGCCGTCCTTGAGGCGGAACAGGCCATCGTCGCCGCGCACCAGATCAGTAGTGGGCGGGTTCACCAGCTTGAGCCGGCCGATGGTGGTGAGACCCGTCGCGGCAGAGCCGTCGGGCAGGATGGAAATCGTGCCGTCCTTGGCCACCGCCAGCCGGCTGCCCGGCGGGATGGCGAGCTGGCCACCGTCGCTCAGGATGGGCAGGCCGCTGGCCGAGGCGAGCTGGCCGTTTTCGTCGATTTGCAGGCTGCCATTGCGGGTGTAGGCCTCGGTGCCGTCCGGCGCTTCGACCGCCAGCCAGCCCTGGCCCTGGATCGCCACGTCGAGCTCGCGTCCGGTGTGCTGGATGGCCCCGGCCCGGAAATCCGTGCCCACGGTGGCGTCGATGACGAAGGCGCGGGTAGCCAGCGGCGCACCCACCACCGGCACCGCGCGGAACTCGTCGAGCTGCGCGCGAAAGCCGGTGGTGGTGGCGTTGGCCAGGTTGTGCGACACGGTGGACTGCTGCTCCAGCGTGTGCTTCGCGCCGGTCATCGCGGTGTAGATCATGCGGTCCATGTCGGCCCCTTCGTCGTCTCAGGTGTGGGTATCAACGCAGGTTGACCAGCGTCTGCAGCACGGCGTCCTGCGCCTTGATGGTTTGTGCGTTGGCCTGGTACACGCGCTGGGCGGTGATCATGTTGACCAGCTCGGCTGTGAGGTCGACGTTGGAGTCTTCCACCGCCGAGGATTGCAGCACGCCGAGGCTGCCGGAATCGGGCGTGCCGATCAGCGGCGCACCCGAGGTGGCGGTGTCGCTCCACATGTTGTTGCCCAGCGGTTGCAGGCCATTGGGGTTGGCAAAGCTCGCCAGCACCACCTGCCCCAGCACGGCCGACTGGCCGTTGGTGTAGCGGCCCTGGATGATGCCGTTATCGCCCACGCTGAAGCCGGCCAGACGGCCCGAGGTGTAGCCGTCCTGCGTCAGCTTGTTCACGCTGAACGACGATCCGAACTGGGTGGTGCCGGTGAAATCGATGTCGACGGCAAACGGCGTCGCCGCGCCGGTCGTCACGGCCACCGAGGTCGACAGCGGCATGGCGGTGGTGAGCGTGCCGTCGGTATTGAAGTTGAGCGCGCCGACCGAGGTGGCGGGTGCGCCGTCGGTCGAGGCAAACACGCTCCAGGCACCGGCAGCGGTTTTCACATAATAGGTTTGCAGCGTGTGGGCATTGCCCAGGCTGTCGTAGATCGACACCGAGGTGGAGTTGTGGAAGGTGGTGGGGTCGTTCTGGTTGAAACCGGCAGCGGGTAGCGCCGACTTGGTCGAATCCAGATTCAGCACCGAATCGATACCGGTGGTCACTTGCGGCGTGATGTCGGCGGTGTTGATGAACAGCGGAGCCGGCGCGCCGGTGGACAGCACACCGTTTGCGTCAGCGGTGTAACCGGTGAGGAACGCCCCGCCCGAACCGACGATGAAGCCGTTGCGGTCGAGCTGGAACTGGCCGTTGCGCTGGAAGGTGATTTCGCCGCCGTTGTCCATGCGGAAGAAGCCCCCGCCGTTGATGGCAATGTCGAGCGGGTTGTTGGTCGAGGTGATGTTGCCCTGGGTGAACTGCTGGGCCACAGCGGCAACCTGCACGCCGATGCCCACCTGCGAGCCACCGGCACCGGTGAGCGAATTGGCGTAGACATCGGCGAATTGCGCCTGCGACTGCTTGAAGCCCACCGTGCCCGAGTTGGCCACGTTGTTGCCGATGACGTCGAGATTCTTCGCCGCCGCGTTCAGACCGCTCAAACCTTGCTGAAAACTCATGGTGCTCTCCTAATGAATGGGTGCGACTCGAATGGGTGGATCACGAATCAGTAAATCTGGCGGATATCGCCGTAACCGGCCTGGCCACGTCCGGCCAGATTGAGCTGGACGCCGTTCGCGCCCTGCGACACGCTGGTCACCGCGCCCAGGAACAGGGATTCGCTGGTGACAGCCGTGCCGCCGGACGCGGCGCTGATCTTGAAGGTGTAGTTGCCGTCAGGTGCGGTGCTGCCGTCGTCGGCCAGGCCGTCCCAGGCTGTGACCTGCAGGCCGGCAGGCCGGGCCCCCAGATCGATAGTGCGCACCGTTGCGCCGGCTGCGTTTTCGATCACCAGCTTGACGCTGTCGGCCGCGCCATCGAGATCAAACCCGACCACGGCGTTTTCCTGCGCCGGGCCGATGGAATTGCCCGGCACCAGCACGCCCCGTCCGATCAGGTTGGCCGCCTGCGCCATCTGGTGGCTGCCCAGGCTGGCGACCAGGCCTTCCATGCTGGCGCGCATGTTCTCGATGCCCTGGGTGGTCGACAGCTGTGCCATCTGGCTGGTGACCTGGGCGTTGTCGAGCGGGTTGAGCGGGTCCTGGTTCTTCATCTGGGCCACCAGCAGGCTGAGGAAGCGGTCCTGGATTTCTTCCGCACCGCTTTTCTTGCTGCCGGCAGCAGCAGCCCCGAACAGCTGGGTGACGGAACTCGTGTCTTGTACGGTACTCATCAATGCTCCTTGCTTACTGGCCGAGGTTGAGGGTTTTCAACAGCAGGGTCTTGGTGGTGTTCATCATTTCCACGTTCGACTGGTAGGAACGCGAGGCGGAAATCATGTTGACCATTTCCTCCACCACGTTGACGTTGGGCAGGGTGACGTAGCCCTTGTCGTCGGCAAGCGGATTCTTGGGGTCGTACATCGTTTTCATGGGCGACGGATCGTCGATCACGGCGGCGACGTTGACGCCGGTCGCGCCGTTCTCCCCCACCGGTGCGGCGGCAAATACCACCTGCTTCGCCTTGTAGGGCGTGCCGTTGGCGCTGGTCGCGCTGTCAGCGTTGGCCAGGTTGCTGGCCACGGTATTGAGCCGCTGCGACTGCGCGTTCATCGCCGAGCCGGCCACATTGAAGATGTTGAACAGGGACATGGCGTGTCTCCTTAACCCTGGATCACCGCGAGCATGCTCTTGATCTGCGAGCTGACCCGGGTGAGGTTGAATTCGTACTGCACGGCGTTTTCGGCAAAGGCGGCACGCTCGGCATCCACGTCGACCGTATTGCCGTCCACATTGCCCTGTGCGGGGTTGCGGTATTGCAGGAAGCTCTGGGTGGACAGTTCGGGCGAGCCCTTCAGATGGCCTGCCGCCGTGGTCGCCAGTGCCGCCCCGCCCTGCGCGGGCTGGCCGCCCAGCGCACTGGTGAGCGCGGTCCTGAAGTCGAAGTCCCGCGCCTTGTAATTGGGCGTGTCGGCATTGGCGATGTTGGACGCCAGCACCTGCTGGCGCTGGTCGCGCAGGCGCAGCGCCTGCGCGTGGAAATTCAGCATGTCGTCGAGCCGGTTCAGCATGGTCGGTCACCTCAGTTTTCCTTGAGGCCGCTTGAAACCGGGTGGGGCGCGAAGCCGAGCCGCAGACAGTACGTATCAGTACGGCAAGGCGAAGGCGACAAAGCCACAACCGGTTTCAGCGGTCTTCAAGACCTTTTTCGATGACTGCATCCTAGGCCGGCCTTTGTCCATCCAATCGAAAGAGAAAAGGCCAAAATCCCGCTCATTTCGGCGTTTAGCCCCCGCAGGCGCGTGGCTACACTTCGGCCAGACTGATCGATCCGGGCTCACCCATGAACCGCTTTCCCGTTTCCTGCCTGCTGGCCGCTGCGCTGTTTGCCTCCCATGCATCCGCCGCAAACCAGAACCCTGCCCAGATCCAGGCCACGGCCGAGCGCTACCTGCTCACCCAGGCGGGCAGCCACGGCGGCAAGGTCAGCGTGGAGGTGAAAACACCGCGCGCCTCCCTGCCCGCCTGCGCCGCGATGGAAGCCTTTTCCATGCCGGGCAGCCGGCCCGTGGGCAAGCTCACGGTAGGCGTGCGCTGCCTGGCCCCGTCGAACTGGACGGTCTACCTTGCTGCCCAGGTGAAGGCGGTGGGCCGGTATGTGGTGACTGCTCGCGCCCTGCCCGCCAACCATGTGCTGTCCGAGGCCGACCTCCTGGTGCGGGAAGGCGACCTGGGGCCGCTGCCGGCCGACGTGGCCAGCCAGCCCGCCGCGCTGGTCGGACATCGGACCGTCTCCGGGGTGGCCGCCGGTGCCGCCCTGCGCACGGGCCTCTTGCGCGCCCCGCAGGTGGTGCAGCAGGGCCAGCCAACCCGCATCGTGCTGGTCGGACCGGGTTTTTCGGTACAGAGCGAAGGCCAGGCGCTAGCCAATGCCGGCCGGGGCGACCGGGTGCGGGTGAAAACCGCGTCCGGCCAGGTGGTGAGCGGCATTGCGCGTGACGGCCAGCAGGTCGAAGTGGTGTTCTGACGCCCCCGTTCTGCGGCCCCCTCACTTTTTTTTGGGACCGGCCCTACAGAAACGAACCCGCGCGCCGATTAAGAATCAGATTGGACGGATTTTGCCGTCTGCTGACAGGACTCTCCCATGAAAATCGATCCCGGCGTCAAACAGGTCACCCTGCCTCCCGCTGTCGATAACCGCCCCGCCCAGGCCAAGGCCGGCACCCGGCCCAACGCCGAACAGACCGACGTGAAGCTGAGCTCGCGCGCAGCCCAGCTGCAGGCGCTGGAAAGCCAGCTCGCGGCGATTCCGCTGGTCGACCGCGCCAAGGTTGACAGCATCAAGGAAGCCATCGCCTCCGGCCAGTACACCGTCAATGCGGACAACGTCGCCCAGGGGCTGGTGGATTCGGTGAAGGAGATGCTGCATGTCGCCAAACCCCGGTAAACCCGACCCCGCACTCAACCCGGCCGAGCAGCTCACGGCCGAAAACGCCGCCTGGATGGCGTTGCTGGGCACTCTGGCCGACGAGGAACGCGCGCTGATTGCAGGCGACGCGGATCAGCTGGCGAGCCTCAATGTCACCAAGCTGGAACGGCTGCACGCCACCAGCGACCTCACCCGCAACCGTCTCGACACCCTCCGGTCCGCCGGTTTCACCGCCGATGCCGCCGGCATGGATGCCTGGCTGGCCCGCCACGGTTCCACCGCCACGCGCACCGACTGGCAAAGCCTGCGCGCGCTGGAAGACGAAGCCCGCGCCTGCAACCAGCGTGTGGGCAAGCTCATCGACATGCGCCTGTCCGCCACCCGTCAATCGCTCAATGTATTGATGCACGCCGCCACCGGCCGTAACGGCCTGTACGACCAGGCCGGCCAGGCCGTCGCGGCACGCAGCAGCAAGCCGCTTACCGCGGCCTGACAGGCATGCCGGGGGCCCACCGCCCCGGGGCAAGCGCCGCCATCAGGTCCCGCTCCAGCGGCAGGGGTTCCCCCGTCATCCCGCTGGCCAGTGCCTCACCCAGCAACCCCGCCCACACCACCCCGCGCGACGCGTAAGCCGCCGCGACAAACAGGCCGGCCTGCCCGTCGACTGCGCCCAGGAGGGGCAGCCGGTCGGGCAAGGTGGCACGCAGGGCCGCACGGCCTTCCATGCAGGTCGTGTCGATGGCCGCCGCCGCACCGGGAAGAATGGATTCCAGGCGCGCCAGATTGGCGGTGTCACTGGCGGCGCGCGGCGTGGTGTCCAGATCGTCGTGCTCGTAGGTGGCCCCCACCAGCGGCCGGTCACCCGGGGCGAGGTAGCCTTCGCGGGCGATGACCTTATCAATCTGCGGCAAACTGCCTGCGGGCAGGCGGGTGATCTGCCCGCGCACGCTGTGGATCGGCCAGCCCTGTTCCGGGGCCAGCGCGGCAGCATCGCGCGCGTTGGCCAGCACCACCGCATCGGCCTCGGCCAGCACGTTTCCCCCGGCGTCGAAGGCGCGCCAGCACCCGTTCGTGCTGGCCAGTCTTGTCACGGCCACGCCACAGTTCAGGGTGATGCCCGGCCGGGCCAGCCAGGCCGCACACAGGCTCGCCGGAACCATCCAGCCCGCGCGCGGGTAGAACACGCCGGCCGCTGTCACCGGCCAGTTCGCCAGTTTGCGGGCGTCGTCCGGCTCGACCCAGCGCGCGTAGTCCGGCGGCGGGGCAGCTGCGGCCAGGGCCAGGCGGGTGCGGTTTGCCGCTTCGGCGTCCCGGGCCAGGTGCAGCACACCGCAGGCCGACCACTTCAGGCCGGACAGGGTCGGCCAAGTATGCAGATCATGCAGGAACGCGGCGCGGGTCAGGCGGGTGGCGCGGTTGTCGTCGCGCGAGATCACCGGCCGGAATACCGCGAGCGGATTGCCCGATGCCGCCTGTGCCGGTGCAGTCGCACGGTCGAGCACGGTGACGTCCAGCCCGCGCGCCGCCAGGGCATGTGCAACGGCTGCGCCCGCGACGCCGGCACCGATGACGGCGATGCGGCGCGGCACCGCCGGCAGACAGGCAGGCTCGCCGGCAAAACGTGCCGCCAGACAATGCCGTTTGCGCCCGTAGCCTTTGCGCTTGGTGCAGACGAAACCGGCATCGACCAGACCCTGCCGCACCGGTGCCGCCACCGTGTAAGTCGCCGCCGTCGCATTCGCACGGGCCAGCCGTGCGAGTTCGGTAAACAGCGCGGGCTGCCACAGATCGGCATTGCGGTCGGGCGCAAACCCGTCGAGATAAAAGGCGTCCACACGCGCATCCAGATTGGGCAGGCTATCCCGGGCGTCGCCCAGCATCAGGGTGAGCTGCACGCGACCGCCATCAAGCGCGAGCCGGTGAAAACCGGGCAAGGCCGGCGGCCAGGCCGCGATCAGTTCTGCCGACAGGCTGGCAAAGTCCGGCCATAGCGCGTGCAGGCGTGCGAGGTCATCCGCAGAAAACGGATGTTTTTCAACCGACACGAAATGCAGACGCCGGCAGCGCAAGGGATCGTCGCGCCAGGCGGCCCAGGTCGCCAGGAAATTGAGGCCGGTACCAAAACCGGTTTCAAGCACCGTGAAGTGATCCCGCCCCGCCCAGCCTGCCGGCAGGCCGCAGCCGGCGAGAAATACGTGGCGCGCCTGCCCGGCACCGCCGTCCGCCGAGTGGTAGATATCCCCGTAGACGCTGGAATACGGCACGCCGGCACGCCATTGCAGGGATGCGGCTTGAATGGTTTTCAGCATGGCCGAATGGTACATTGGCCTGACACGCCCTCGCCCCGCCCCATCATGCGCTCGTCGAAATCCTGGCTCCGGTTTGTCCTGCTGTTCGCCATCCTGGTCGTGCTCGTTTTCGCCGGCTGGCGTTTCACTCGTCCCGCCCCTCTGCAAGTCGAGGTGGCAACGCTCGCGCGCGGGCCTGTCGAGTCTACTGTGGTCAACACCCGGGCCGGCACGCTCACCGCCTGCCGCCGCGCCAAGCTGGCACCCGCTGCAGGCGGGCAGATCGTGAAACTGTACGTGCGGGAAGGCGACCGGGTGAAGGCTGGCCAGCCTCTGCTGGAATTGTGGAACCGCGATCTTGCTGCCCAGCGCGATCTGGCGCAGCGCCAGGTCACCACCAGTGAAGAGCGTCGTCGCGAGGCGTGCATCCTCGCCGAGAACGCGCGCGCCGACGCGGCACGTGACGAGACGCTCGCGGCCCAGGGCTTCGTCAGCCCGCAGCGGGCAGAGGACAGCCGCGCCAATGCCCGCGCGCGCCAGGCCAACTGCGACGCGCTCGCCGCCGACGTGAAGCGGGCACAGGCACAAACCGATGTGACGCGGGCCGGGCTCGAACGCACCGTGCTCGCCGCGCCCTTCGCTGGCATCGTCGCGCGCGTGACCGGCGAGGTCGGCGAATACGCCACCCCCTCGCCGCCCGGCATTCCCACGCCGCCGGCGGTCGATCTCATCGACGACAGCTGCCTCTACGTCACCGCGCCGATGGACGAAGTGGACGCGCCGCGACTCAAGCCCGGCATGCCGGCCCGCATCACGCTCGACGCCCTGCCCGGCCAGACCTTCGCCGGTACGGTGCGCCGGATCGCACCGTATGTCTCGGAAATCGAAAAACAGGCGCGCACGGTCGACGTCGAGGTCGATTTTGTCGACGCCGGACAGCGGCCGATACTGGTGGGCTACAGTGCCGACGCCGAAGTCATCGTCGAACGCCGCGACGACGTGCTGCGCGTGCCGACCCAGGCCATCCGCCAGGACGGCAGCGTGCTCGTGCTCGGCGCGGACGGTGTGCTGGTCAATCGCACGTTCAAGGCTGGTCTGGCCAACTGGGCCTTCACCGAAGTGCGCGAAGGGCTCGCCGCCGGCGACCGCGTGGTGACGGCCTTTGACGACGAGGCCATTGCCGCCGGCGCGCGCGCCGTGGCCAAGCCGGCCAGGCCATGACGACCGCCGCCACGGTGCCGGCGATGATCCGGCTCGAGGGCATCCGCCGCAGCTTCCGCATGGGCGACCAGGAAGTGCGCGCGCTCGACGGCATCAGCCTCACCATCGACGGCGGCGAATACCTGTCCGTCATGGGGCCGTCGGGCTCGGGCAAATCCACCCTGCTCAACGTGCTGGGCCTGCTCGACCGGCCCGATGCCGGCCGCTATCTGCTCGACGGCACCGACGTCGCCGCGCTGTCTGAACCCGGGCAGGCCCAGGTCAGGCGCAAACGGATCGGCTTCGTGTTCCAGTCCTTCCATCTGGTGCCGCGGCTGACTGCCTTCGAGAACGTCGAGCTGCCGCTGACACTGGAAGGCATCGCGCCGGAAGAGCGTCGGGCCCGCGTCGCCGCTGCGCTCGACGCCTTCGACCTCGCCGATCGCGCTCGGCATCGTCCCCATGAGCTATCCGGCGGCCAGCGCCAGCGCGTTGCGATCGCCCGCGCCACCATCCTGCAGCCGGCTGTGTTGCTGGCGGACGAACCCACCGGCAATCTCGACCACCGCATCGGTGCCGAGGTCGTCACGCTGCTCGAAGACCTGCACCGGCGCGGCACCACGCTCGTCGTCGTCACCCACGACCGCGAACTGGGCGCACGCGCAAAGCGGCACATTGCGATGCGAGACGGCCGCATCGTCGGCGACGACACATGACGCTGCGCGACACCCTCGCCCTCTCGCTGGCCAGCATCGCCAGCACGCGCACGCGCTCGCTGCTGATCGTGCTGGCGATGGCGCTGGGCGTGGGGGCGGTAGTGGTGCTGACGGCGCTGGGCGACGGCGCACGGCGCTACGTGGTGGGGCAGTTCTCCTCGCTCGGCACCCACCTCGTCATCGTGCTGCCGGGACGGGCCGAAACCACCGGCGGCTTCGCCGGGGCCGCATTGGGCCAGACGCCGCGCGACCTCACGCTGGACGATGCGCGCGCCGTCGGACAGTTGCCCGGCGTGCGCCGCCATGCGCCGCTCAACGTGGGCATCGCCGAACTGGCTTCGGGCGGCCGCCTGCGCGAGGTGACCGTACTCGGCAGCAACGCCGACCTGCTGCCGATCCGCCACATGAGCCTGGTGCAGGGGCGCTTCGACGCCGCGCCGGCCCAGGTCGTGCTCGGCCAGGTGATCGCGCGCGACTTCTTCCCCGACGGCAGTGCGGTGGGCCAGCGGGTCCGTCTGGGCGACCGCCGCTTCCGCGTATCCGGCGTGCTGGCCACGCAGGGCGAGTCGATGGGATTCAATTCCGACGAACTCGTGATCGTTGCCGTCGACGATGCCCAGGCCCTCTTCAACACCGAATCGCTGTTCCGCATCCTGATCGAAGCGAACAGCCGCGCCGCCATCGAGCCGGTGAAGCAGGCCACCACGCATCTGCTGACACTGCGCCACGACGGCGAAGAAGACGTGACTGTGATCACCCAGGACGCGGTACTGGCCACCTTCGACCGCATCCTCGGTGCGCTCACGCTCGCGGTGGCGGGAATCGCCGCGATCAGCCTGGCGGTGGCGGGCATCCTGGTGATGAACGTGATGCTGGTATCGGTGGCGCAGCGCACCCCGGAAATCGGCTTGCTGAAGGCCATCGGCGCGCCGTCGGCCGTGGTCCGCCGCCTGTTCTTCGCCGAGGCGATGTGGCTGTCGCTGGCGGGTGGCGCGCTCGGCTTTGCGCTGGGCCACCTGGGCAGCTGGGCCATCCGCCTGACCTACCCCGCCCTGCCCGCCTGGCCGCCGGCCTGGGCCAGCGTGGCAGGGGTCGCCACCGCGCTTATCACCGGCATCGTCGCCAGCCTGCTGCCGGCCGCGCGCGCGGCACGCCTCGATCCTGTACAGGCGCTCTCCGGCAAATGAGCCCCCTCGACACCCTGCGTTTCGCCCGCACTGCGCTCGTCGCGCATCGCCTGCGCACGCTGCTGTCGATGTCGGGGATCGCGGTGGGCATCGCCGCAGTGATCCTGCTCACCTCCATCGGCGAGGGCATCCATCGCTTCGTGCTGGCCGAATTCACCCAGTTCGGCACCCACATCCTCACCGTCACGCCGGGCAAGACCAGCACCCACGGCACCTCGGTCGGTGCCATCGGCAGCGCGCGTTTGCTGACCATCGACGATGCGCTCGCGCTCGGCCAGTCGCGGCTGGTGCGCTACGCCAACGCCGGGGTGACGGGCAACGCCGAGGTGCGGGCACAGGGCCGCAGCCGACGGGTGACGGTGTACGGGCAGGGGCCTGATTTCGCCCGCGCCTTCAACATGCACGTTGCCAGCGGGCGCTTCCTGCCGGCGGACGATCCGCGCAACCCGCGTGCCTACGCCGTGCTCGGAGCCAAGGTTCGCAGCGAACTGTTCGGCAGCGCCAACCCCCTCGGCGCGAGTCTCCAGGTCGGCAGCCACCGTTTCCGCATCGTCGGCGTGATGGCACCCAAGGGCCAGGTCCTCGGCTTCGACCTCGACGACACCGTGTATCTGCCCACCGCACGCGCGCTCGAAGTCTTCAATCGCGAAGGCGTGATGGAAATCCACCTCGCCTATCGCCCCGACGCGCCGGTCGAGGCCGTCGTCGCCGATGCGAAACGCATCCTGCTCGCCCGCCACGGTCGTGAGGATTTCACCGTCACGCCACAGCAGCAGATGCTCGCCACCCTGGGAACCGTGCTGGACGTGCTCACCTTTGCCGTCGCTGCGTTGGGCGGCATCTCGCTGCTGGTCGGCGCAGTCGGCATGGTCACGCTCATGCACATCGCCGTCGCCGAACGCGTCGCCGAAATCGGCCTGCTGGCGGCGCTGGGGGCCACCCGCGCGCGCATCCGCACCCTGTTCCTGATGGAATCCACCCTGCTTTCCACCCTGGGCGGCCTCGCCGGGCTCGCCCTCGGTGCCGGCCTCGCCGGACTGCTGAAAACTGCATTCAGCGGCCTGCCGGTCACCGTGCCGTGGAACTATGCAATCGGCGCGCTGATCGCCTCGGTACTGATCGGGCTGGCGGCAGGCGTGGTCCCCGCCCTGCGCGCGGCGCAGTTGAATCCGGTTGAGGCGTTGCGCGCGGAGTGAGCGTACCTGGCTGGATCGCCTGGCCCTGCGGTGGCCTGCTGCCCGCCCGGCCACTGAAAAATTTTATTCCTGTCGCGCATCCACTTCCCGGGGCCGCGAGTAGTGAGGATGGGAGAGCAAGAAGAGTTGCCACCCGTTGTTTCACTTTCGTTACGCTGGATTCCTGAGGAGGATAACCATGTCACAAAGCAACGCCGCTCTGGCCGCAGCGCTCGCTGCCGGTCTTTTCGCCGCCAGCGGTGCCCAGGCTGTCAGCCTGGTTGCCGTCACCACCGATAACCGCCTGACCATGTTCGACAGCGCCACGCCGTCGATGTTGAGCCCCTTCGTCGCCATCACCGGGGTGACTGCCGGGGCACGCATCGTGGGAATCGACACCCGCCCGGGTGACAACAAGGTCTATGGCGTCGGCACCGACAACAAGCTCTACACCATCGACATCACAACCGGCGCAGCCAGCGTGCATTCCACGCTGACCGGCCCAACGATCGACCCCATGCTGTCCTATGGCATCGATTTCAACCCGGTGGCTGACGCAGCCAATGGTGCGTCGCTGCGCCTGGTCACGTCTGCCGGCAACAACTACGCCGTCAACGCCAACAGCGGCGTCATCGGCAACACCGCTTCGATGATCCCCATGGGCTACGGTGGCGTCGCCTATACCAATTCGGTCCCCGCACCGGCATCGACTGCGCTGTATTACATCGATTTCACCTCCGACAAGCTGTTTGTGGCGAACTCGGCCTTCAATGCGCCCACGATCCTGGAAGTGGGCGGGCTGGGACTCGACACCATCGGGGTCTACGGTTTTGACATCCTGGCGGACGGCCGTGCCTTTGCCACGCTGAACAGTGGCGTCACCGGGCAGAGCGGGCTCTATGACATCAACCTGATGACGGGTGCGGCCACCCTGATCGGTGAATTCGGTGCCGCCACGCCGCTGTTGGCCGGCATGACCGCCGCACCGGTGCCCGAACCCGAAACCTACGCCATGATGCTGGCCGGTCTGGGACTGGTGGGCTGGATGGCACGCCGGCGCAAGCCGGTCTGATTGCATCTGGCCATTCCGCACCTGCGGCTGGCCAGGCTATCGGCACCATGCAAACGGGCAGACCATCGGGTCTGCCCGTTTGTTTTTCAATCGCCACGCATTACGCGGCTATCTGCTGCACCCCCCTCTGACTTACAGGGCGATCATGCGGCCGATGGCGAGGATGGGTCCGGTCGGGCGACCGGTGGGTGAGCCGTATTCCGGTTCCAGGGTAACCTCGAACAACTGTTCGCTTTCCACCGCCGGCAGGCTGGCGCGCGGGACTTCCAGCGCCTGTCCCACCTGCACCAGGCCCAGCGATGTGGGTTTGTCCGCGCCCTTGGGTTTGGTCCAGAACTGTAGGGCCTTGGCGCTCGGCACGGCCGGCATGGCCCCGACTGGCTTGAGCCTGAGGGTTTCGCCAGACGCCACCTCGACCACCCACAGCACTTCATTGCCGGGGGAATTCAGCACCGCCAGATAGCGCGGGGCCTCGGGGGCAACGGGTTCAAGCGGGCCGCGCAAGGCCAGGGTGACGGCCAGCACGATCGACAAGGCACTGACGGCCTGCCACAGCCCGGCGCGCATCCACCATGAGGTGGCCGCCCGTGCAGGCGGCATGATGCGTTCCAGCAGACGGCCGAGAAGGGTGGCCGGCATGGCATGCGGTGCCACCCGACGGCCCAGCGGCAACAGCCTGTCCTGCCACTGGTAGACCTCGCGGGCAAAGGCCCGGTCGCTCGACACACGTTTTTCGGCAGCCTGCTGCGCGTCGGCATCGAGCATGCCCAGCACGTACTGAACGGCCAGATCTTCGGGATCCGGCTGGTTGTCTTGGGGAATCCGGGTGCTCATGACAGGCACTCCTTCAGGCTGGCCAGCCCGCGCTTGATCCAGGACTTGATGGTGCCCAGCGGCGTTTCCAGCGCACGCGAGATCTGCTCGTGCGAATAGCCATCAAGAAAGGCCAGCAGAATCGATTCCCGGCGTTCGGGTGCGAGGCCTTCCAGGCATTTGTCGATGTCGGCGGCATCGTCGCGGCCATCGTGGGTATGGACGGGCTCGCTGCGAATGTCCGACAGGGCGGCGATGTCGTCCACCGCAATCTCCCGGCCCAGGCCGCGTGCCATGCCCAGCGCGCGGTGCCGCACCACGGTGTAGATCCAGCCGCGAGCCGATCCCAGGTTACGGTCGAAGGTGTGGGCCTTCTGCCAGATTTGCAGGAAGGCGTCGTGCAGGGCTTCTTCGGCCAGCGCGCGGTCGCGCAGGATGCGGTAGGCAACGCCCCCCAGCCAGCGGCTTTCGCGGCGGTAGAGGGTTTCGAACGCAAACACTTCGCCGCGCGCGCAGGCGATGAGGGCGGATTCGTAATCAAAGTCACTATCTTCGGTTGACATCTGGCGTGTGGCGACCGGGAGAAAACTGTCAGCTCGATACTAACCCGATTTCATTGCAGGACAATGGCCCCGCCGGGCTCAGGCATGCGGTGTCACTGAGGTAAAGACGGATGCGGGTGCGGCCTCGATGGTGACCACCTCGAAGGTCATGGCCGCCAGATCTGCCATGACATAGGTCGGCGGTGCGCCCACCCCGCCCACAGTCCCCGGATTCACCAGCCAGGTCTTGCCGCCTTTCACGTGATCAACCTGCTTCACGCTGGAGATGTGATCGTGGCCGCAGCACACCAGGTCGTAATCCCCCGTGCATGCCAGGGCATGCGCGTAATGCGGGTAATGCACCATGAAGAGCGTGCGGTCCGCCAGCGTGATGGCGGCGTCCTGGCCGTGATAGCGGATCACGCTGTTGGGTTCGGCGGCCAGCCGTGACATGTTGAAGAGATCGCCGGTGTTGTTGCCGTAGATCACGTGCACCGGCAGTTCGTATTTCTGCAGCACGCGCAGTGTGGTCGGGGCGACCACGTCCCCACAGTGCAGCACGGCCTCCGCACCATGCGCCTTGGCGTGTTCGACCGCAGCACCCAGCAGGCGGCGGTTGTCGTGGGAGTCGGAAACGATGCAGATTTTCATTGGATCAGCTTCAAGTCACAAGTTACACGCCACAAGTCAGAAGCAAGTCGGGGGACACCCTGCAACTTGTATCTTGACGCTCAAAATGCCGGTTTTTCTTCCGAATTCCGGTAGCGCTCCACGCCAGCGAGGATTTCCGCACGCGCATCGTCCACGCCGACCCAGCCTTCGACCTTGACCCATTTGCCCTTTTCGAGGTCCTTGTAATGCTCGAAAAAGTGGGAAATCTGCGCCAGCAGCAGGGGTTGCAGATCCTCGGGCTTTTGCACGCCCTTGTAGAGTCCGCACAGCTTGTCGACCGGCACGGCC
>JBEQCD010000060.1:0-6736 GCA_041639515.1 Hydrogenophilales bacterium
GGGCCACACGAACTTCATGCAGAACCACACGAAGAAGATGAACGTGATGGATTGGCCGATCAAAGTTGCGTTGAAATTCATGTCCGCACCTTAAATAACGGGTTGTGTGATGTTCCGTAGAACCCGCGAATTAACCGGCCACGGCGAACAGAACGTACATGGCCAGACCGACAGCGATCATCGGGACGGCGTCGACCAGACCCATGACGATGAAGAACTGGGTGCGCAGCATGGGGATCAGTTCGGGCTGACGGGCAGCACCTTCGAGGAAGCGGCCACCCAGGATGCCGATACCGACAGCAGCGCCGAGTGCGCCCAGGCCCATCATCAGTGCGCCAGCGATGTACATCAGTGCGTTAACTTCAGTCATTTTGTTACTCCTTAAGTTTGAAAGTAAAAAGCAGGGGGAAACCAGAAATCAGTGATGCTCGCTGTGTGCCATGTCGAGGTAGACGATGGTCAGCGTCATGAAAATAAAGGCCTGCAGCGTGATGATGAGGATGTGGAACACCGCCCACGCCCATTGCAGCGCGCCGCCGAACACGGCCATGACCCAGCCGCCGCCGAACATCAGCGCGATCAGGATGAAGATCATTTCACCGGCGTACATGTTGCCGAAAAGTCGCAGGGCCAGCGAAATGGGCTTGGCAATCAGGCCCACGCCTTCGAGCAGCAGGTTGACCGGGAACAGCCACTTGGGGAAAGGCTGGAAGGCCAGTTCGGCGAAGAAACCGCCGGGGCCTTTCATCTTCACGCTGTAGTAGAGCACCAGGAAGAAGATCGACAGCGACAGGCCGAAAGTGACGTTGGGGTCGGTCGACGGCACAACCTTGAGGTAGGGCACGCCGGCCAGCGAGGCGGCATAGGGAATCCAGTCAACCGGAATCAGGTCCATCAGGTTGAGCAGGAAGATCCAGACGAAAACGGTGAGCGCGAGCGGCGCAACCAGTGCATTCTTGTGCGAGAAGGACCCGCGCACCGCACCGTCGATGAATTCCACGATCCACTCGACAAAATTCTGCAGGCCGGCCGGAATACCAGCCGTGGCGCGACGGGCAGCAAGGCGGAAGAAGAACAGGAAGAGTACGCCCAGGCCGATCGAGAAGATCATGCTGTCCAGGTTGATCGCCCAGAAACCCATGTCCTTGGCTTCAGCGGCGTTGTGGGCAACGGTCCAGGTGGCTTGTTGCAGCACTTCGACGTTGCCGGCGTGATCCTGGCGCTCGTACCCGGCGGGCAGTTGGCCATAGGTCAGGTTCTGCAGGTGGTGCTTGATGTATTCGCTTGAGGATGCGTAGTCCGAAGCCATGGTATCGAATTTTCAAAGTGAGTTTTGGATGGGTGCGCAACGCGCTCCCATGCAGAACCAACCTTGGTTATTTGTTTTGCCAGCTGTTGCCGCCGGCTGTTTTCCGTCTACCGCTTTGCAGCGGCTAGCCACGCGAGTTGTGCGATCAACAACCCGAGCAACTGCGGCAACGGCGAGAGCCTCAATATCGCCATGCCGACTGCGAGCAATGCAACCAGCACCACCAACCGCTCGAATCCCGTCAGGATGAAGAGCTTGAACAACCGGTGCTGATCCCATTCCGGATGACGCATTGCCTGTCGTTCGCGCCGCCACAGCACCAGGCTGATACTCAACGCAACCAAGATCCCATAGCCGACGGCAATGCCTGTCTCCCTGTCCCCCGCCATGACGCCGACCAGTGCAGCCGGCAGAAGGAGGGCAGCTTGCGCCCACACGACCCGCCGTATGCCCGAATGATTGCCAGGACGCATACCGGAGAACATTGGGCGCGGATGATACCCGAATCAGTATGGTCTATGCAATCATCAAGCAGCTTGATGATGAATTTCAGTACGTAGTGATTTTACTGGTGCGGTCTCCGCGCTACAGGGCGATGCCGAGCTTTTGCAGCAGGCCATCAAGGGCGTCGGCATGGCCGAAATGCAGGGTCAGTTTGCCGCTGCCCTTGCTGCTGGTGCTGACATGCACAGTCATGCCCAGGGCGTCGGACAGGGCTTCCTCCAGTCGCAGCGTATCGCGTGACGGGGCCGTCGACCGGGCGGGTGCAGCGGGCGGCTCTTTCAGGCGGGCGACTCGGCGTTCGACTTCGCGCACCGACAGCGCGCGGGTTTCGATCTCGTGCGCCAGTTCCCGCTGCTGTGCCGCGTTGAGCGGAAGCAAGGCGCGGGCGTGGCCCATTTCGATGAGGCCAGCGGTGAGCATGTCCTGCACCGGACGCGACAAATTCAACAGCCGCAACAGGTTCGACACCGCCGCACGCGACTTGCCGACCGCCTGCGCCACGGCGTCGTGCGTCATGCCGAATTCCTGGATCAGGCGGTGCAGACCCTGCGCCTCGTCGATGGCGTTGAGATCTTCACGCTGGATGTTCTCGATCAGCGCCATCGCGGCCACCGCGTCGTCGGCGACTTCGCGCAGCAACACCGGCACTTCGCTCAAGCCCGCCAATTGTGCTGCGCGCCAGCGGCGTTCGCCGGCGATGATCTCGTAGCCGCTGCCGGCCTCGCGCACCAGGATGGGCTGCATCAGCCCCTGTGCGCGGATCGAGTCGGCGAGTTCCTGCAGCGATTCGCTGTCCATCTGCGTGCGCGGCTGGTACTTGCCGGGCGCGAGCTGCGACAGCTTCATCATGCGCAGGTCACCCTGCGGCGGCGCGGCGCTGTCCTCGCCGCCGAGCAGCGCGTCGAGCCCGCGGCCCAGTCCCTTGGGTTTGGCCATTATTTTCCCCCCCTGGCGGGGATGCCCGCCCGTTTCAACGTTTCTTCCGCCAGTTCGATGTAGGCTTTCGCGCCCTTGCACTGGCGATCGTAGGCCAGCACCGGCAGGCCGTGGCTGGGTGCCTCGGCGAGCCGCACGTTGCGCGGGATCACGGTGTCGTACACCTTGTCGCCGAAGTGCTGCTTGATCTGCTCCGACACCTGCTGCGCGAGCGTGCTGCGCGGATCGAACATCACGCGCAGCAGGCCCTCGATCTGGATGGTCGGGTTGAGCCGCTGCTTCACCTTCTTGATGGTGGCGACCAGATCGGTGAGCCCCTCCAGCGCGTAGTACTCGCACTGCATCGGGATCAGCACGGTTTCGGCGGCGGCGAAGGCGTTGACCGTGAGCAGGTTGAGCGTGGGCGGACAGTCCATCAGGATGAAGTCATAGTCGTCGGCCACCTGCGCCAGCGCCACCTTCAGGCGCAGGTCGCGCTGCTCCAGGTTGACCAGATCGATCTCCGCGCCCGCGAGTTCGCGGTTGGCGGGGATGACGTCGAAATGCCCCGGCTCGGAACGCATGCGCGCATCGCGCACGGACACCTGATTGAGCAGGATCTGGTACACCGTCGGCAGAGCCGTGCGCTTTTCGATGCCCGAGCCCATGGTGGCATTGCCCTGCGGGTCGAGGTCGGCAAGCAGCACGCGCTGACCCAGCTCGGCCAGCGCGGCGGCCAGGTTCACCGCCGTGGTGGTTTTCCCCACCCCGCCCTTCTGGTTGGCGATTGCGAGTATTTTGCTCATTGTGCCTCCGGGCGGCGGCCGCCGATTCGCCTGACCGTCGATCCCCGCTTGCGGGACCCCTCGCCGGGTGGCTCACGCCGCCCCCCCTTCTGGTTGGCGATTGCGAGTATTTTTGTCATCAGGCAGGCTCCAGAACGATCACATGGCGGCTGGCGTCCAGCCCCGGCACCACGAGTGCGTGGTCAGCGCTTACTTTCACGTTATTCGGCAACAGGGCTAATTCTTCATTGGGATACAAGCCCTTCATCGCCAGCCAGCGACCGCCCGGTTTGAGCAGGTGGCGGGTCAACGTAACGAATTCCTTGAGATCGGAAAACGCACGCGAGGTGATAACGTCGAAGCCCGTTTCGGGACGGAAATCCTCCACCCGGCCGGTGGCGACCGCAAGATTGGCGAGCCCGAGTTCGGCCTTGGCCTGCAACAGGAACGCCGTCTTCTTGGCGATGCTGTCGATCAGCGTCACCTGCAGGTCCGGCCGCGCAATCGCCAGCGGAATGCCCGGCAGGCCACCGCCGCTGCCGACGTCGAGCACGGCTGGCCCAATAAAGTAAGGCACTGCCGTCAACGAATCGAGCAGGTGGTGGCTCACCATGCGTTCCGGTTCGCGCACCGCCGTCAGGTTGTAGACGCGATTCCATTTGTCGAGCAGGGCCAGATACGCCAGCAGCCGGGCTTCGCCATCCGGCGGCAAATCCAGGCCCAGGGCGGCGATCCCCGCCGCAAGTTGATGCGCGAGGCTCATGCGCTTTTCTGTTCCGCTTCAGGTCTGAAGCCGCGCTTGGCGTAGATCAGCAGCACCGAAATCGCCGCCGGGGTAATGCCCTGCATGCGGGCGGCCTGGCCGAGCGTTTCGGGGCGCGCCGCCGCGAGGCGCTGGCGCACTTCCATCGACAGCGCGGTGAGCTGCGCATAGTCGAGGTCGGCCGGCAGGCGCAGGGTTTCCTGTTCGCGCTGCCGGTCGACTTCCTCGTTCTGGCGGTTGATGTAGCCCTGGTACTTGGCTGCGATTTCGACCTGTTCGGCGACCGCGTCATCCTCCACGCCGTCGCCGCCGCCCGGCAGCGCCAGAATTTGCGCGTAGCCCAGATTCGGCCGGCGCAGCAGGTCGAACAGACTGTACTCGTGTTCGATGGGCTGGCCGATGAGCTGCGTCGCGGCGTCCGCCGGCAGGATCGCCGGGTTAACCCAGCTTGCCTTCAGGCGCTCGGTTTCGCGGGCGACGGCGTCGCGCTTGCGGTTGAAGGCGTCCCAGCGCGCGTCGTCGACCACGCCCAGCCCACGGCCGATTTCCGTGAGCCGCATGTCGGCGTTATCCTCGCGCAGTTGCAGCCGATATTCGGCGCGGCTGGTGAACATGCGGTAGGGCTCGGAGACACCACGGGTGATGAGGTCGTCGACCAGCACGCCAAGATAGGCTTCGTGCCGGCCAGGACTCCATGCGTCCCTGCCCCGCACCTGTAGCGCGGCGTTGATCCCCGCGAGCAGACCCTGTGCGGCAGCCTCTTCGTAGCCCGTGGTGCCGTTGATCTGACCGGCGAAGAAGAGGCCGCCGATGGACTTGGTTTCCAGCGAGGCCTTCAGATTGCGCGGATCGTAGTAGTCGTATTCGATGGCGTAGCCGGGGCGCAGGATATGCGCATTTTCCAGCCCGGGGATCGAGCGCACGATGGCCAGCTGCACGTCGAACGGCAGCGAGGTAGAGATGCCGTTGGGGTAGATCTCGTGCGTCGTCAGACCTTCGGGTTCGAGGAAGATCTGGTGACTGGCCTTGTCGGCGAAGCGGGTGATCTTGTCCTCGATGGACGGACAATAGCGCGGGCCCACCCCCTCGATGACGCCGGTGTACATGGGCGACCGGTCGAGGCCGCCGCGGATGATGTCATGCGTGCGTTCGGTGGTGTGGGTGATCCAGCACGGCCGCTGCTCGGGATGCAGCGCCCGGCTGCCCATGAAGGAAAACACCGGGGCCGGATCGTCGCCCGGCTGGACCTGGGTCTGGCTGCAGTCGATGCTGCGGCCGTCGATGCGCGGCGGGGTGCCGGTCTTGAGACGGCCAACGGGCAAATTCAGCTCGCGCAGGCGCGCGGCCAGCGACACCGAGGGCGGGTCACCCATGCGGCCGGCTTGGTAGTTTTCCAGCCCCACGTGAATGAGGCCGGCGAGGAAAGTACCCGCCGTCAGCACCACCGCCCTGCCCTCGAACACGATGCCGAGCTGGGTCTTCACCCCGACGACGCGATCATCGTCGAGCAGAAGGTCGTCGACCGCCTGCTGGAACAGCGTGAGGTTCGGCTGGTTTTCCAGCCTTCTTCGGATGGCGGCCTTGTACAGCACACGGTCGGCCTGCGCGCGGGTGGCGCGCACCGCCGGCCCCTTGGACGAATTGAGCGTGCGGAACTGGATGCCCGCCTCGTCGGTGGCGATCGCCATCGCCCCGCCCAGCGCATCCACCTCCTTCACCAGATGGCCCTTGCCGATGCCGCCGATGGACGGGTTGCACGACATTGCCCCCAGCGTTTCGATGTTGTGCGTGAGCAGCAGCGTCTTCGCGCCCGCGCGGGCACTGGCGAGCGCGGCTTCGGTGCCGGCATGGCCGCCACCGACGACAATCACATCGAAGGATTCGGGGAATTTCATGGTGCGCGCATTTTACCCGTTGCCGGACGTTTCACGTGAAACACCATCAGCCCGTGCCTGCCTGTTTGGCTTCCAGCACCTCCCAGCGCGCCAGCGCGTCCAGCAATTCCAGTTCGATCGCCTCGGTGCGGGCGTGCAAGCCGCCGGCTGCCTGCGGGTCGGTCTGGTACAGCGCGGGGTCCGCCAGGCGGGCGGCAATTTCAGCCTGTTCGGTCTCCAGTGCCTCGATGATGCCCGGCAGCGACTCCAGTTCGCGGGCTTCCTTGTAGCTGAGCTTGACCTTTTGCGAAACCGGTTTGGCGGCGGGCGGCGACTTGGGCGGTACCGGGCGGGCAGCGGGTGCCGCGACGGCCGCCTGCCGGTCCCGCCAGGCGCGCCAGTCGGCATAGCCGCCGACAATTTCGGTCAGCCGCCCCTCCCCTTCGAACACGATGGACTGGGTGACGACGTTGTCGAGAAAGGCCCGGTCGTGCGAGACGATGATGACCGTACCGGCGTAATCCTGCAGCAGCTGCTCCAGCAGCTCCAGCGTGTCGATGTCCAGATCGTTGGTTGGCTCGTCCAG
>JBEQCD010000060.1:6746-15873 GCA_041639515.1 Hydrogenophilales bacterium
GGGCGAACAGGCGCGCCAACAACAATCTATTGCGTTCACCACCCGACAGCGCCGACACCTTGGCGCGCGCCCGTTCAGCTGGAAACAGGAATTCCTCCAGATAGCTGATGACGTGCTTGCGCTGCCCGGCAATCTCGACGTAATCCGAGCCGGGTGAAATGGTGTCGATCAGCGTCGCGTCGTCGTTGAGCTGGTTGCGAAACTGGTCGAAATACGCAACCTCCAGCTTGGTCCCCTGCTTGATCCAGCCGGATTGCGGCTTCAGGTCTCCCAGGATCAGCCGGATCAGCGTGGTCTTGCCGGCGCCGTTGGGGCCGAGCAACCCGAGTTTGTCACCGCGCAGGATGGTGGCGGAAAAGTCCCGCACTAGCACCCGCGCATCGTAGCCATAGTCAACATGGTCCAGCTCGGCCACCACCTTGCCGGAGCGTTCGCCCGAATCGAGCTGAAAGCTCACCTGACCCTGATGCCCGATGCGGGCCTCGCGGGTGCGCCGCAAGGCCTCCAGTCGCCGGACGCGTCCTTCGTTGCGGGTGCGCCGCGCCTCCACGCCCTTGCGTATCCAGGCCTCTTCCTGCTTCCAGAATTTGTCGAACTTGCGGTTATGCACCGCCTCGACTTCCAGCTGCTCGGCCTTCTTGGTCTGATATGCACTGAAATTGCCTTGATATTCGCGTAACTGGCCACGATCAAGCTCGACAATGCGGTTGGCCACATTGTCCAGGAAGCGCCGGTCATGGGTAATGAACACCAGCGCACCGCGATACTCGTTGAGCAGGCCTTCCAGCCATTCGATGGCCGAGAAATCCAGATGGTTGGTCGGCTCGTCGAGCAACAACAGCTCGGGCTCGCTGACCAGGGCGCGCGCCAGCGCCACCCGCTTCTTCAACCCCCCGGAGAGGTCCGCCACCTTGCGGTCGGCATCCAGCCCGAGACGTTGCAGGGTTTCCTCAACCCGGCTGTTCAGCCGCCAGCCATCGGCCGCCTCCAGCGCACTCGACACCCGCTCCAGCGTATCCAGTGCCGCCACATCGCCCTCGGCGGCCGCATGGGCGGCCGCATGGTATTCGGCCAGCAATTGCTGGGCCGCGCCCACGCCTTCCGCCACCGCTTCGAATACGGTGTGGCCCGGCTGAAAAACCGGCTCCTGCGGCACGGTGGCGAGCTTCAGCCCGGGCGCACGCCATACTTCGCCGGCGTCCGGCTGACTCGCACCCGCCAGGATTTTCATCAGGCTGGACTTGCCCGTGCCATTGCGGCCAATCAGGCCAATCCGCTCCCCCGCCTCGATCACCAGGGCCGCGCCGTCCAGCAGGGGGTGGTGACCGTAGGCCAGTTCGAGGCGGTCAAAAGTCAGGAGCGGCATGAGCGTGTGCGGGTAACGGAGAACGCGCGATTATCCGTCATGCAGCGCAGCGTGGACAGCGCGCGCCAGGACAACGGCACCCGGCGTGTCACTATGTAAACAGATCGTGTCCGCCTGAACCGGCAGCCGCGCCCCCGACAGGGTCAGCGCGCCCTTGCCCTGCGCCAGCGACCGCGCCTGTTCGACGGCCAGGAACGGATCGTGAATCAGAGCCCCGGACGTTTCACGTGAAACCAGCCGGTCGATCGTGGCATAGCGCCGGTCGGCAAACGCCTCGTTGAGCACGCACAAGCCCGCCGCGCGGCCCGCCTCGATCAGCTTCGACCCGGACAGCCCAACCAGCAGCAGGCCAGCATCAACCGAACGCACGGCTTCCGCGATCGCTCCGGCCACCTCGACATCCCGCGCGGCCACGTTATACAGCGCGCCATGCGGCTTGACGTGTACGAGGCGCACCCCCTCGCGCCCGGCAACCTCGGCCAACGCCTCGATCTGCTCCACCACCCACGACCGGATCTCGGCCGCACTGGCAGCGAGCGGCCGACGCCCGAACCCCGCCCGATCCGGATAACTGGGGTGCGCCCCCACCCAGACACCATGCGTTCCCGCCAAGCGCAATGCGAGGGCCATGCTCGCCGCATCGCCCGTATGGCCGCCGCTGGCAATCGACACCCGGTCGACAAACGGCATCAGGCCGGCGTCGTCACACCCTTCCCCAATGTCTGCATTGAGTTCGATCACGCCCAGTCCTCCACGAGCCATTCCGGCGGCGCAAGGGCGCGCGCGTCATCCACACTCACCGTCGCAAAGCGCACCTCGGCTCCCGGCTTCAATTGCGCCAGCCGGGGCAGGTCCGCACCGATCACGGTCGCCGCCACCGGATAGCCGCCTGTCACCGGGCCATCCCAGCCCAGAATGATCGGCTGTCCGTCCGGCGGCACCTGGATCGCCCCGGGCAACACACCCTGCGTGGGAAACGCCTGCGCCTTGCCGGCCACGCCCGGTCCTGTCAGCCGGATACCCCGGCGGTCGGACGCCGCGTCCACCCGGAAGCATCCGCCAAACAGGTTTGCGAGCCCGGTATCCGTCAATGCGCTGGCTTGCGGACCGGCCACCACGCGCAGGGGGGCGGCCGACTCGACGCCGGGTGGCCTCGCCCGCAGCAGGTGCACACCGCCGCCCGCAGGATGGCTGAACAGCCGGTCGCCCACCCGCAGCGGACGCCCCGTCACCCCGCCACACCCGGCCTGCGGCAGCGCGCTCGCACTGCCCAGCACCGGTTCGACCGCCAGGCCGCCACGAATCGCCAGCCAGCAACGGTATCCTTCGGCGGGCTCGCCCAGGCGCAGGATCTCTTCCGCCGCCAGCACCAGGGTCTGGTTCCAGCCGGCCACCAGGCCGGCCGCACGGGCGGCACGGAATGGCGCGCCGGTCAGCGCAATCACCCCGCCACGAGGGAAATGGAGTTGCGGGCCACGCGCCACGATTTCCAGCGCCGGCGCATCCGGGCGATTGCCGACCAGACGATTGGCCGCTGCCAGCGCGGCCTGGTCGGCTGCACCCCCGGTCGGGACGCCGGCCCGCGCCCACCCCGGGCGGCCGCCATCCATCACCAGATCACACAGGCCGGGCCGGACCACCTCGATTGCGACCCCGTTCACGATTGCACCTCGAACTGCACGCGGTCGCCGGCCGCCAGCAATGCGGGCCGGGCCCGGGCCGGGTCGAACAATCTCGCGTCGGTCTGGCCCACGATATGCCAGCCGCCCGGGCCGGCCATGGGATACACGCCGGCATAACTGCCACCCAGCGCCACACTGCCGACGGGCACTCTCACCCGGGGGGTGGCGCGGCGCGGCATGGCCCAGTGCCCGGGCAAACCGGCCAGATAGGGAAACCCGGGCTGAAACCCCAGGAACGCCACCGTAAACTCGATGGCCGTAAACTGCCGGACGAATTCGCCTGCGGCGAGGCCGGCCCGGGCGGCACAGAGGGCGAGATCGGGGCTGGCGTCTTCGGTCACGCGCAAGGGCAGAACGTGTACCGCCGCCGCTCGTTCGGGCAAGCGGGGCGGCGGCGCTGCCAGCAGCTCACCCAGTTTTGCCGGCGGCGGCACGCCAGGCTTGAGTATCAGCAAAATGCTGCCATCTGCCGGGATCACGTCTTCAATTTCTTCAAAACTGGCATCAACCAGCTGGGCATAGCGGTCCAGCGTGACCGCCCCGGTCTCCAGGCGCAAGCCACGCTCGCCCATCCAGCGCCACGGGAGCGCTGACTGCGATTGACCGGCCTGCGGCTTTGCCATACGGTTGAGCCCCCTTCTGGAGATGCGGATGTTGAGAGTCTGGTGTGCGGTGATCGCGATCACCCTGAGCAGTTTAACGGCACCGGCCATCGCTGCCATGAGCGCAGTCAACCCCGCGCTCACGCAGAACCTCGACGCACGCCCCAAAAACGTGGTCGTCCTGCCGCCGCAGGTCTTTGTCTACGAGCTGTCGGCGGGTGGCGTCCCCACCCGCATGGGCGAATGGGAAGCCCTTGCCCGCAGCAACCTGGGCTCGGCCGCGATCCGGCTTGCCGGGGAAGCCGGCCTGTTCACGGCCCGGCCGGCACCGGATTTCGGGCCGGAAGAACAGGCCCTGATCGACGCCCATCTGGGCCTCTACGAGCGCGTGGCGCAATCGGTCTTTGTCTACGGACGCGGCGAACAGTCCGCCTGGGCACACAAGAAAAACGAGTTCGACTACACCCTGGGGCCGGGTCTGGCGTTTCTGCGCGAACGCACCGGGGCCGACTCCGCTCTGATCGTACTGGGGTCGGATTTCATCTCGTCCGATGGCCGCAAGGCCCTGTTTTTTGCCGGGCTGGCCATGGGCATGATCATGCCGCTGGGACAATCCTTTCTCGCCTTGGGCGTGGTCGACCTCAGGAACGGCGACGTGCAGTGGATGGGGTTCGACGCCAGTAGCCGGCTCGATACCCGCCAGCCGGAGCACGTCGAGGAACTGATCCGCACCCTGTACCAGAGCTGGCCCGGCCCACGATGATGCACGTCCGACTCGCCGGCCTGCTCCTGATCCTTGCGTTGCCCGCCGGAGCCGACGAGGTCGCGCCCTGGGCCCATGCCGTAACAGCCGGTGAGCTCGATAGCCGGGAACGCAGCCTCTGGCAGGAGGCCGACGAGTTCGACCAGGCCCTCGCACGCGCCGGCCGCGTGAACACCGACCCCGCCCTCACCGCCTACCTGCAGGGCATCATGGACCGCCTCTACCCGGAATTCAGCGGCCGGCTGACGATGAGGCTGCTCAACGCACAGCACATCAACGCCTTCGCCCTGCCCAACGGCAGCATCTACGTCAACGCCGGGCTGGTCGCGCGCTTCCAGAACGAAGCCCAGCTCGCCACCGTGCTCGCCCACGAAGGCGCGCATTTCACCCACCGCCATTCGCTGCAACAGGCCGAACGCGTGCGCAACGCCGCCGCCTTTGCGCGGGTGGCCGGCATGCTGGGCGTGCCACTGGTGGGCGACCTGCTGGCGCTCTCGTCGATGTTCGGGTTTTCCCGCGAGCACGAACGCGAGGCCGACCAGATCGGCTATCAACGCCTGATCGCCGCCGGCTACGCGCCGCGCGAGAGCGTCAAGACCTTCGAGCACCTGCAGGCCGAAATCCGGGCCGCCGACATCAAGGAGCCGTTCTTCTTTTCCAGCCACCCCAAGTTGCAGGAGCGCATCGACAACTTCACCGAGTTGAGCCGGGACACCGACAGCGGCGAAACCGGCTACGAACGCTTCGTCGAAACTACCGCCGCACTGCGGCTCGCCTCGCTCGAACGCGACCTCGCCGCCTACCGCTACAAACAGGTGATCCTCATGCTGACCACCCCGGCGGCGCGTCAGGAATACCCGCCCGAAGCCGCCTATTACCTGGGCGAGGCCTATCGCCTGCGCAACGACGCAGGCGATGCCGAGCGCGCCGAAACCGAATTCCGGCGCGCACTCGACACCGCCCCGCGATTCGCCCCCACCCACCGCGCGCTGGGCTATCTCTACTTCAAGCGTGGCGACAAGGCCGCAGCGGCCGAACGCTTCCGCCGCTATCTCGAACTCGCCCCCACGGCGGCCGACCGGGGCTATGTCGAGGCCGCACTCAAGGAAACCCCTGCCCCATGAACGTCCGCCTTGCCCTGGTCGCACTGGTGCTGCTCACTTCTGCCTGCGCCCCCTGGTCGCGCGTGGCACCCGACAGCCGCCACTTCGAAAAACGCGGCGACTACACGCTGGAACAGCCTGCCGGCTGGGTGCGGCGAACGGCCGACGTCAACGATCTGTTCCTCACCCGGGACGGTCCGGCGCTCAACACCATCGTCATCACCCGCCAGCCGCACGACCGCAAACTGCCCCGCACCCGGCGCGAAACCCGGGCCGACATGCTGCCCATCGAACTCGCCGAACTGGCGCTGGCGGAGTGGCGCAGCCATGAGTCCACCGCCCTGCTCGAAGTGATCGAGAACGCGCCCACCCTGCTCGGTGGCCGGCCCGCCACCCGCGTCCACATCCGCTATCTGAATGAACGCGGGCTGCCCATCGAACGCGTCATGGTCGCTTGCGTGGATGCCAAAGGGCGACTTTCGCTGTTGTATGAAGCGCCCGCCATCGTCTATTTCGAGCGCAACCTGCCCGTATTCGACGCTCTGCTGGCCAGCCTGCGTTTCGCCCCGTAGCCATGAAAAAAGGGGCTTGCGCCCCTTTTCGTTCAGCCGGTTAGACACTCAGTCCTTGAAGCGACCGCGCACTCCGGTGCGCGCCCCGCCACGGTTTTCCTGGCCAGCACCGCGATTGCCGCCACCCGCGTTGCGGTTGTCGAACTTGCCGCCGTAGCTGCGCGCCGCCGGCTTGGCCTTGGCCTGCGCCTTGGCTTCGCGATCACGGCGTGCCCAGTATTCCACGCTGTTGCCGTCCACGTCGGGCTTGGCTGCCGTTTCTTCCTGCGGCACGCGATTGCCCCACACACGCTGCGCGCGATCGGTCGACGCCACTTCGGCAAAGCGGCTGCCGCGCGGCGCGTCGAAACGGTTGCCCCGGTCGCGGTTGTCACGGCTGTCGCCACGCGGCTGGCCGGCACCGTAGCTGCGCGGTTCCTTGTTGTTCCAGGCCCGCTTCTCGCCAAAGCCGCGTCCGCCTTCCTGGCCACGCGGACGATTGCCGCCGCCCGGGCGACCGGACGAGGGCTTTTGCGTGGGTTCCAGACCCGGCAGCGTGTGGACATCGATGCGATTGCCCGTGTAGCGCTCGATCGCGCGCACCAGGCCGCCCTCGCGCATGCCCACCAGGCTGACGGCAACGCCGGTACGGCCGGCACGACCGGTGCGGCCGATGCGGTGCACGTAGTCCTCGGCCTGGCGCGGCAGGTCAAAGTTGATGACGTGGCTGATGCCGGCCACGTCGATGCCGCGTGCGGCCACGTCAGTGGCCACCAGCACCTTGGTGCGGTTGTCGCGCAGGCGCTGCAGGGCGCGGTTGCGCTGGCCCTGCTGCATGTCACCGTGCAGCGAATCCGAGGCAAAGCCGGAATCGGCGAGCAGGTCGGAAATCTCTTCCGCGCTTTTCTTGGTCGCGGCGAAGACGATGGCCTGGGTCAGGTCCACATCGCGCAGCAGGCTGTCCAGCAGGCGCATCTTGTGGTCCATGTTGTCGGCGTAGAGCAGGCGCTGTTCGATCTTGGCTTCCTGCTTGGGCGCCGCTTCGATCTCGATGCGCTGCGCGTCCCGGGTCAGTTCGTTGGCAAGATTGCCCACCACGCCATCGAGCGTGGCCGAGAACAGCAGCGTCTGGCGCTCGCTCGGGCAACGCGCGGCGATGGCCTGGATGTCGTCGACAAAGCCCATGTCCAGCATGCGGTCGGCTTCATCCAGCACCAGCACTTCCAGACGGGAAAAATCCAGCTTGCCGCGCTCCAGATGGTCGATGAGGCGGCCCGGCGTGGCCACGACCACATCCACCGGCTGGGCAATGCGCTTGGCCTGCAGGCCGAACGGCGCGCCGCCCACCAGACAGGCAGTGCGGAAACGGCGCAGGTCCTTGCCGTATTTCATGGCGGATTTTTCGACCTGCAGGGCCAGTTCGCGGGTGGGCGTGAGCACCAGCACGCGCGGGCCAATGCTCTTGACCTTGGGCTCGGCCTGCAGGCGCTGGATCGACGGCAGCAGGAAAGCAGCGGTCTTGCCGCTGCCCGTGTGCGAGGACACCAGCAGGTCACGTCCGGTCAGGGCGGCAGGCACGGCCTGCATCTGCACCGGCGTGGCGGTTTCGTAGCCGGCTTCGAGGACGGATTTGAGAATGAGGGGATCGAGCCCCAGTTCGGAAAAACTCATGGCAAACCTTTATTCAATGCGCACAGGCGCAAAAACGGCCGCGTCAGGCATCACGCCCGCAGGCCACACACACGAACCGGGAAAGCAGGCTGGTCACCCTGGCGTTGACGCCAGATCGGGCCTGATCGATTAACGGGTCGCGACGATCACATCGGCGCCAACCGCAGGACTTGTCGCTGCCGGCACACTTACACCGGCGGCACAAAAAAGAGGTCGAGGACGATGGGGCTGTGAGAACAGTCCCGAGACACGGCGGGAAGAAACTTGCCTGTCTGCTGCTGTGAACACAACGACGCGGAGTCTATCAGAAAACCCTGATGGTCTCGCAAGTTTTTTGTACCGGGTGCCGGTTCAGGCGGGAGAGTGATACAGCTTGCGGTAGAGGCCGTCCCGGCCGATCAGCTCGTCGTGCGCGCCGGTTTCCACCACGCGACCGTTCTCGAACACCAGGATGCGGTCGGCCTGCCGCACCGCCGACAGGCGATGGGCGATGATGAGCGTGGTCCGCCCGTCGAGAAACGCGTGCATCGCGGCGTGCAGATGCCGCTCGGTATCGGTGTCGAGCGCCGAGGTTGCCTCGTCGAGGATGACCACGCTCGGATTGGCCACGATCATGCGTGCGATGGCCAGCCGCTGGCGCTGTCCGCCGGACAGGCGCACGCCCTGCCTGCCCACCACGGTGTCCAGCCCCTGCGGCAGGGCGGCGATGATGTCCTTCAATTGCGCGATGTCCAGAGCCTGCCACAGGGCGGCATCGCCCACGTCGCGACCCAGCGTGAGGTTGGCCCGCACGCTGTCGTTGAACAGCACCGGATGCTGCAGCACCACGCCCACATGCTCGCGCACCGTTTCCCAGCCGATTTCCGTCACCGGCGCGTCGCCATACAGCACACGTCCGGTGCGGGCGGGATACAGGCCCAGGAGCGCCTGCACCAGCGTCGACTTGCCGCCGCCCGACGCCCCCACCAGCGCCACCTTCTCGCCCGGGGCTATCGCCAGGCTCACGTCATCCAGCACCGTCTCGCCGCCGTCCTCGTAGGCAAAACTCAGGTGTTCCAGCGTGATGCCGACCGTGGATTTCCCGGCAAAGGGATCGCACGACGCCGGGTGGGCCGGCTCGTCCTTCATCCCCAGCAGTGCGTTGATCCGGCCCAGCGCGCCCTGCGCGGCATACCAGGCGTATTGCAGGTTCACCAGTTCCTGCACCGGGGTCATCATGAACCAGAGGTAGCCGAACACGGCGAGCATCTCGCCGATGGACAGGTCGGAAAACACCACCATCAGCATCGCCACTGCGCGGAACACGTCGAAGCCGGCCAGGAAAATGAAGAACGCCACGCGGCTCATGGCGTCGGATTTCCACGCGAAGGCGGCGGCGTGCGTGCGGAT
>JBEQCD010000061.1:0-15806 GCA_041639515.1 Hydrogenophilales bacterium
CATCGCCTGGGAACGCACCGCCATTTCCGCCGCCTTCAAGGAAACCCTCGCCGCCCACGGCCTCAAGATGCCCAGGCTCGCCATGCCCGTGCGCGTGCTCGTCACCGGCGAAACGCAAACCCCCGCCATCGACGCCACCCTGGAACTGATCGGCCGCGACAAGGTGATTTCGCGACTGAGAGACGCCCGTTAAGTGCAGGATGGCGCGCCACAAGCCGGAGGGTTTTGGCTATAATGCGCGCTGTTTTTCGCCGGCGTAGCTCAGTTGGTAGAGCAGCGCATTCGTAATGCGAAGGTCGTCAGTTCGATTCCGATCGCCGGCACCAGTTGTAAAAAAACGCCGCTCATCTGAGCGGCGTTTTTGTTTTCCACTCAGGCTCAGGCGCGTTCGTACCAACCCTTGCTGCGATTGACGATCTTCACCACCAGCAACATCACCGGCACCTCGATCAGCACGCCCACCACGGTGGCCAGCGCTGCGCCGGATTCGAACCCGAACAGCGCAATGGCGGCAGCCACGGCCAGCTCGAAAAAATTCGACGCCCCGATCAGGGCTGACGGGCAGGCCACGCTGTGTTTTTCGCCGACCTTGCGGTTGAGCCAGTACGCCAGTCCGGAATTGAAAAAAACCTGGATGAGGATGGGTACGGCAAGCAGCGCGATGATCAGGGGCTGCTCGATGATGGCCTTGCCCTGGAAGGCAAACAAAAGCACCAGCGTGGCAAGCAGCGCGATGATGGACGCATGGCCAAGCTGTGCCATGGTCGCATCGAACGCGGCCTGACCCCGCTTGAGCAGCACCTTGCGCCAGACCTGGGCCAGGATCACCGGCACCACGATGTAGAGCAGCACCGAGATGAACAGCGTGTCCCACGGTACGACAATGGCGGACAGCCCCAGCAGCAAGCCCACGATGGGCGCGAAGGCAAAGATCATGATGGTGTCGTTCAACGCCACCTGCGACAGGGTGAAATAGGGATCGCCGCCGGTCAGCCGGCTCCACACGAACACCATGGCCGTGCATGGTGCGGCCGCCAGCAAAATCAGACCGGCCACGTAGCTGTCGAGCTGTTCAGGCGGGAGGTAAGGCGCGAACAGATGGCGGATGAACAGCCACGCGAGCAATGCCATGGAGAACGGTTTCACCGCCCAGTTGACGAACAGCGTGACGCCGATGCCCTTCCAGTGCGACTTCACCTGATGCAGCGCCCCGAAGTCGATCTTCATCAGCATGGGAATGATCATGATCCAGATCAGGATTCCGACCGGCAGATTGACCTGCGCCACTTCCATGCGTCCCAGTGCCTGGAACGGGGCCGGAAACATCTGCCCCAGCCCCACGCCGGCGACGATGCACAGGGCCACCCACAGCGTGAGCCAGCGTTCGAATACGCTCATCGGCGCGCCGGCTGCACGCTTGCCGGTCACTTCGCACTGCGCACTCATGCCGTCTTCCCGATTTCGCGCACGGCCTGTTCCAGCTTCATGCCTTCCAGCGTGGAAAAGGGCAGATTGATGAACATGGAAATCCGTCTCTGCAACTGTTCCATTGCCTGCACGAAGGCACGACGCTTCGTTTCGTCGCTGCCGTCCACCGCCGCCGGGTCGGGAATCCCCCAGTGCGCGGTCATCGGCTGGCCTGGCCACACCGGGCAGACTTCGCCCGCCGCGTTGTCGCAGACCGTGATTACAAAATCAAAGTGTGGTGCCTCGAGCTGCGCGAATTCGTCCCACGACTTGCTGCGCAGGTCATGGGCGGGAAAGTTGTTTTTTTCCAGCAATTCCAGCGCGAACGGATTGACCTGCCCAGCCGGATGGCTGCCGGCACTATAGGCCCGGAATCGTCCCCGACCCATCTCGTTCAGCAGCGATTCGGCGAGGATGGAACGGGCCGAGTTGCCGGTACAGAGAAACAGCACGTTGTAACTACGTTGGTCCATGGCAGTCTCCGGATGAAGCGTGATCAGGCGGCCGCCTGCAGGCCGAATTTCTCGCGTACGGCACCGATCAGGCGGTTGCGGATGTCGTCACGCACCGCGAGGAAGCTCTCCAGCGGCTCGCCGTGCGGGTCGTGGAACGGCAGGTGAATGGCCGGGATCGGTTTGGGGAAGATGGGACAGGCTTCCTTCGCGTTGTCGCACACGGTCACAACCAGATCGATGTCCTCGTTCATCACGGCGTCGATGTCCTTGGGGTGCAGGCCATCCGTGTTCAGGCCGGCGAGCTTCAGCGCCTCGATTGCGCCATCAGCCACCTTGGGCTGGGGCTTTGTGCCGGCGGACAGCGCACGTACCTGGCCAGCGAGGTCATGATTCAGCAGCACTTCGGCCATTTGCGAGCGGCAGGAGTTTCCGGTGCACAGCACCAGCACGGAGTAGGGTTTGTTCACAATGCGTTCCTTCTGGTTAATCACAATTCAGCAGCAGCCGGACGAGGCTTTGCCTTTGACCGGGATACAACCCGACACCTTGGCCACGGCGGGTTCGGGCACGCAGCATCCGCCGGCGTGCGCCGCGCCCTCTTCCGAGGCACCGAACACCGGAATGCTGTCGAGCGTGTGATAGGTCTCCCACGCGATGCCTGTGGGGTCTGTGGCCCAGTACTTGTCGGACTTGGCATAGCAGCAGGCGGTGCCCATTTCCTCGACCACGTCGGCTTCCAGCTTCTGCAGGCGGGTATTCATCTCGGCGAGTTCCTCGGCGTTTTCAACCTGCACACCCAGATGGTTGAGGCCGGGCGTGGCGCCGCGTGCCGAGATGGCGAAGTTCACGCGCGGATCGTCGAGCATCCATTTGGCGTAATCGGTTTTCTGTACGGTGGGTTCGCTGGCGAACATGGTCGAGTAAAACTTGATACTGGCGGCGAGATCGTCGACCGCGACGTGGACATGCAGGCGTTTCATGCGGGCTCCTTTCGGGATGCGGTTTTTCTGGATGCAGGTTGGGGGGCACAGGACGAGGCCGGCGTGCAGGGATTGCCACCGCAGCAGTTGTCGGTGAGGTAATCAAGCAAGCCGTTCATGGTCTCGAAACGCGCGGTGTAGATGACAAAGCGACCGTCCTGGCGCGACTCGACGAGGCCAGCGTGGCTGAGTTCCTTGAGATGGAAGCTCAGGGATGACGGCGGCACCCCGGCCAGTTCAGCGATCTGACCAGCAGGCAGTCCGGCAGGCCCGGCCTGCACCAGAACACGGAACACGGTCAGGCGCGTGGGCTGCGCCAGAGCGGACAGAATCGAGACAGCATTGTTTGTTTCCATATTTCTATGTTTATCGAAATATGGAATCTTGTCAACCGAGCCTTGCAGCGTTCCACTCAGGCCGCTTGACGCATGCAGTAGAATCGTGGTTTCTGACTGGAGCCCGCCATGACCGAACCCGTTGTCTACGAACGCAACCCCGCTGAACTCGAGCTTGAGCCGGGTGAATACTGGTGGTGTGCCTGCGGCCGTTCCATGACACAGCCGTTTTGCGACGGCTCCCACGAAGGCACGGGCATTGAACCGCAGTCTTTCGTGGTAGCGGAAAAACAGACTGTCTGGCTATGCAATTGCAAGCACACGAAGACCCCGCCCTTCTGCGACGGCTCGCACAATTCTCTGCCTGACGATATTTTCTGATCGCCGCCATGGCCGCCACACCGGAATCCGTACTCGCATTCTGGTTTGGAGCGCCCGGCAGCGCCCGTGAAACCAGCCAGCGCCAGCGCGCACTCTGGTTCGGAAAATCGGCCGAGGCGGACCGTGCGGTATCGGTCCAGTTCGGCGAATCACTGACCGAAGCCCGGGCAGGCCGGCTCAACCACTGGGCTGCCACGCCACACGGACGACTGGCACTGGTGATCGTGCTGGACCAGTTTCCACACCATGTATTCCGCGATCAGGCTGGCGCTTTTTCGTCCGATGCACAGGCACTCGATCTGGCGCTGGCCGCGCTGGCCACGGGCGCGGACCGCGCACTCAGCCTCATCGAACGCGTGTTCCTGTATCTGCCGCTCGAGCATGCCGAGTCGCTCGCCATGCAGGATTGCGCGGTAGCGCTCTATGCCGCGCTGGTGCGCGAATGCGCTGACGACGAACGCGCACTGTTCGAGGATTTCCACGAATACGCCGTGCGTCATCGCGATGTGGTCGCCCGATTTGGCCGCTTTCCACATCGCAACGCCATCCTGAGTCGACCATCGTCAGCGGCGGAAATCGAATTCCTCACCCAGCCCGGCTCACGCTTTTAGGGCGCGGGCAGTAAAATGGCGGCCTTTCGTGCCCCGCCGCCGCCATGACCCGCCAGATCCTCGTCACCTCCGCCCTGCCCTACGCCAACGGCAGCATCCACCTCGGCCATCTGGTCGAATACATCCAGACCGATATCTGGGTGCGCTTCCAGAAGATGCGTGGCCACGATTGCCGCTACATGTGCGCCGACGACACCCACGGCACGGCGATCATGCTGCGCGCAGAAAAGGAAGGCATCACGCCTGAAGCCCTGATCGGCCGTGTGTGGGACGAACACACCCGAGACTTTGCCGGTTTCCATATCGGCTTCGACCACTATTACTCGACGCATTCCGAGGAAAACCGGGCGCTCGCCTCGAAAATCTATCTGGCGCTGAAGGCTGCCGGACTGATCGATGTGAAGACCATTGCGCAGATGTTCGACCCGGTGAAGAACCTGTTCCTGCCCGACCGTTTCATCAAGGGCGAATGCCCCAAGTGCGGCGCGGCCGACCAGTATGGCGACAACTGTGAAGTCTGCGGTGCCACCTACAGCCCGACCGAACTGAAAAACCCGGTCTCGGCCGTATCGGGTGCCACCCCGGTGCACAAGGATTCCGAGCACTATTTCTTCAAGCTCGGCGACTGCGAGGCCTTCCTGCGCGAGTGGACGACCTCGGGCACGCTGCAAAACGAAGCCGCGAACAAGATGCAGGAATGGTTTGCCTCAGGCCTCGCCAACTGGGACATCAGCCGCGACGCCCCCTACTTCGGTTTCGAGATTCCCGGCGCACCCGGCAAGTATTTCTATGTCTGGCTCGATGCGCCGGTTGGCTACATGGCGAGCTTCGCCAAATATGCCCGTGACAACGGCCTCGATTTCGACGCCTGGTGGGGCCAGGATTCAAAGACCGAACTGGTGCATTTCATCGGCAAGGACATCCTGTATTTCCATGCCCTGTTCTGGCCCGCGATGCTGAAATTCTCCGGTCACCGCCTGCCGACAGCGGTGTATGCGCACGGCTTTCTCACCGTCAACGGCCAGAAGATGTCGAAGTCGCGCGGCACCTTCATCACGGCGGCGAGCTACCTGGAGACCGGACTCAATCCGGAGTGGCTGCGCTACTACTTTGCCGCCAAGCTGAACGGTTCCATGGAAGACATCGACCTCAACCTCGACGATTTCGTGGCCCGGGTGAATTCCGATCTGGTCGGCAAGTTCATCAACATCGCCAGTCGCACCGCCGGTTTCATCCACAAGAATTTCGGAGGCAAGCTGGCTGACCAGATCGATCACCCGGAATGGCTCAACGGCTTCCAGGCTGCGGCCGCATCCATCGCCGACCATTACGAGGCACGGGATTTCGGTCGTGCGCTGCGCGAGATCATGGCGCTGGCCGACCGGGCCAACCAGTTCGTCGCTGACGAAAAACCCTGGGAACTCGCCAAGCAACCCGACGCCGTCGCCCGACTGCACCAGGTCTGCACCATTGCGCTCAACGCCTTCCGCCTGCTCACCCTGTACCTCAAACCGGTGCTGCCCAGGCTGGCGCAGGAAGTGGAATCCTTCCTGGCGATCGAACCGCTGGCCTGGGACCACGCCCATACCCTGCTGCTTGGCCACCGCATCAACGAATACGCCCACCTCATGACCCGCATCGATCCCAAGTCACTCACCGCCATGGTGGACGCCAACCGGCAGAATCTCGAACCCACGCCTGCCCCGGTGCGCCATGCCGAGGCCCAGGCGCACGCGGCCCAGCCCGCTGCCGTGGCCATAGCCGACACGATCTCGATCGAGGATTTCGCAAAGATCGACCTGCGCATTGCCCGCATCGCCCACGCCGAACATGTGGAGGGAGCAGACAAGCTCTTGCGCCTGACGCTCGACCTGGGTGATCTGGGCACGCGCCAGGTCTTTGCCGGCATCAAGTCCGCCTACGCGCCCGAAACCCTGGTGGGCCGACTCACTGTCATGGTCGCCAACCTCGCCCCGCGCAAGATGAAATTCGGCATGAGTGAAGGCATGGTACTGGCTGCCTCCGGCGATGCACCCGGTCTGTTCATCCTCTCTCCGGACAGCGGCGCACAGCCGGGCATGAAAGTGAAGTGAGCGGTGCTGACGCGGCATCTGCGCATACCCGGCCGCGTACAGGGCGTGGGGTTCCGGGAGTCGATGCGACGCGAGTCGGTCCGCCTGAAGCTTGCGGGCTGGGTGCGCAACCTGCCGGATGGATCGGTTGAGGCCGTGGTCCAGGGCGCCCCCGAATCGGTCGAGGCGGTGATAGTCTGGTCGCGCACAGGGCCGTTGCTGGCGAGAGTGGATCAGGTCGATATCGCCCCTGCAGAAGGCCGGTTCACAGGTTTTGACACCCTGCCCAGCCCGGTTGGCTGAACGCTGGACAAAAAAATGCCCGGTTCCGAAGAACCGGGCCGAATATCCACCAAAGGAGGAGGATTGGAGGAGACAACACTGATCGCCATTGCGACGCCTCAGTGTTATTAGAATTTTCTAATATTAGCCAACCCTTGTCAACCAAAGTGTTGCCATAAAGCCCTCTTTTGGTATTTTTGTGTCAGCCCTACAACAGCTTATCTGCAACAGTCGAGCTGCCCCTGCTTCAATACATCACCCGGACCGCGCCAGGCTTAAGCCAGCCGCCGAGCGACTCCAGCAGCCGGTCGTCCAGCTTGACCCGCCACGCCTCGCCGAGCTTGACCCTGCACTGTGCCTGCGGATTGCTGTATTCGACCCAAACCGGGCAGCCACCCTCCTGCTGGGCGTAGGGCGAGAGCAACTCGGCCAGTTTGCGGCCACTGTGCGGCTGGCCGTGACATTCCCCGTTGCAGGTCAACCGCAGCCCCTGGGCGAAACGCGTGCGCGCGCCCGACAGGTCGTAGATGCGATCGGCCGTCACCCGCAAACCGCCCGAGTAGTCGTCCCGGTTGACCTTGCCCTCGATCACCAGCAGCGCATCTTCCTTCAGCAGGTGACGCAACTGTTCGTAGAGTTCGTTGAAGATGGTGACTTCGACCTGGCCACTCGCGTCGTCGAGCAAGAGGATCAGCATCTTGCCGCGTCGGGTCATCTGCGTCCGCAACGACACCGCCACCCCGGCCAGGGTCACCGGGTCGCGCGACGGTTCCAGGCTGCCCAGACGGCGTTTGGCAAAAGCCGCCACCTCGGCCTCGTAAGCGGTGAACGGATGGCCGGAGAAATAGAAGCCCATCGCCGACTTTTCCTGCAGGAGCTTGTCCGGCTCCGACCAGCGCGAGGTTTCCACCAGTGCCTCCTCGCTTTCGACCACTTCGCCGAACAGGCCGACCTGCCCGCCGTTGCGCGCAGCCTGGTCGGCCGCTTCGAGCGCACGGCCCACCGAAGCAAAGAGGCTCGCGCGATGATCGTTGAGCGTGTCGAACGCGCCGGCCTTGACCAGGGCTTCGAGCACCCGGCGATTGAGGTAGCGCTTGTCGACCCGCCGCACGAGATCGAACAGGCCCGTGTAGGGGCCATTTGCCACCCGCTCGGCAACAATGGCGTTCACTGCTGCCTCCCCCGTGCCCTTGATCGCGCCGAGGCCGTAGCGAATCTCGGTTTTCGAGACCGGCTCGAAGCGATGCAGCGACTGGTTGATGTCGGGCGGCAGGATGGTCAGCCCGTTGGCCACGCAATCCTCGATGAAAACGCGCACCTTGTCGGTATCCGACAATTCCGACGACATCGTCGCCGACATGAATTCGGCAGGGTAATAGGCCTTGAGCCAGGCGGTGTGATACGCAACGAGGGCGTAGGCCGCCGAGTGCGACTTGTTGAAGCCGTATTCGGCAAACTTCTCCATCAGGTCGAAGAGGCGCTCGGCGAGTGACTTGTCGACGCCTCGTTTCTCTGCGCCTTCAAGGAAAATCTGGCGCTGCTTGGCCATTTCCTCCGGCTTCTTCTTGCCCATGGCGCGGCGCAGCATGTCGGCCCCGCCAAGCGTATAGCCCGCCAGTATCTGCGCCACCAGCATCACCTGCTCCTGGTAGACGATGATGCCGTAGGTCGATTTCAGCGTATCGGTGAGGTCGGGGTGGAAATACCACTCGGGTTTGCCCACACCGGTACGGCGCTGCTCGTTCTTGCGCACGATGAAGTCATCGACCATGCCCGAGCCGAGCGGGCCCGGCCGGTTCAAGGCCATCAGCGCGATGATGTCTTCGAAGGTATCGCCCTTGAGTTTCTTTTCCAGGTCCTTCGCCGAGCGCGATTCGGACTGGAACACGGCGGTGGTGTTGCCGTCGGCAAAGAGCCGGTACACCGCCGGGTCGTCGAGCCTGAGGTCTTCCAGGCGGAAGTTTTCCATGCCGGCATGGCGACGGACGAAATGCACAGCCTCGTTCAGGATGGTGAGCGTGCGCAGGCCCAGGAAGTCGAACTTGACCAGGCCGATGGCCTCGACATCATCCTTATCGTACTGCGAAACGACCGAGTCCGAGCCTTCGGCCCGATACAGCGGGCAGAAATCGGTGAGCTTGCCGGGCGCGATCAGCACGCCACCCGCGTGCATGCCGACGTTGCGCGTCAGTTCCTCGAGCTTTTCCGCCAGCCCGAAAAGCTCGCGCACCTCTTCTTCCTCGTCGTAGCGTTCCCGGAGCTGGGGCTCCATCTCCAGCGCCTTTTTCAGCGACACCGGCTTCACGCCCTCGATGGGCACGAGCTTGGAAAGCTTGTCGCAATAGGTGTAAGGCATGTCGAGCACACGCCCCACGTCGCGGATCACCGACTTGGAACCCAGCGTGCCAAAGGTGGCAATCTGCGACACGGCACCGTGGCCGTACTTGTCCTTGACGTACTGGATGACGCGCTCGCGCTTGTCCTGGCAGAAATCGATGTCGAAGTCGGGCATCGACACCCGCTCAGGGTTGAGGAAGCGCTCGAACAGCAGGTCGTATTCCAGCGGGTCGAGGTCTGTGATGAGCAGCGCGTAGGCAACCAGCGACCCCGCGCCCGAGCCCCGCCCCGGCCCCACCGGCACGTCGTTCTCCTTGGCCCAGCTGATGAAGTCGGACACGATGAGGAAGTAGCCGGGAAAGCCCATCTGGATGATGGTCTTGAGCTCGAATTCCAGCCGCTCCACATACTCGGCGCGGCGGGTCGCGCGTTCCGTCGCATCGGGATACAACTGCACCATGCGCACATCGAGCCCGTCGTAAGCACGCTGCCGGATGTAATCGTCGAGGCTAAGGCCATCCGGCGTAGGAAAGTCGGGCAGCCGGTTCTTGCCGAGCACCAGTTCGAGGTTGCAGCGCTTGGCGATCTCCACGCTGTTTTCCAGCGCTTCCGGCAAGTCGGCAAACAAGGCCGCCATTTCCTCGCCGGACTTGAGGTACTGCTCGCGCGTGTAGGGGCGTGGACGGCGCGGATCGCCGAGCATCATGCCTTCGGCAATGCACACCCGGGCCTCGTGCGCCTGGAAATCGTCTGCGGCCAGGAACTGGACCGGATGGGTGGCCACGCTGGGCAGGCCGAGTGCGTGACCGATATCGAGCAGGCCGTCGATCAGGCGTTCGGCGTGCGGCTGGCCGTAGCGCTGAAGCTCCAGGTAGAAACGATCCGGGAAACACGCAGCCCAGCGCTCGGCTTCGCGGCGGGCGGCCTCTGGCTTGTCGTCGAGCAGGGCCTGCGCCACGCTGCCCGCACTGCCGCCAGACAGGGCAATGAGGCCGCTGCTGTCTTCTGCGAGCCAGTCCGGGTCGATTTCTGCATGGCCCCGGTGGAGATTCTCCTGAAAGGCGCGCGCAAGCAATTCGCACAGCCGCCGGTAACCATCCGCGTGCTGTACCAGCAGCAGCAGGCGCGATGGCCGTGCCCGGTCGCTGTGATTCGTGACCCAGACATCGCAGCCAAAAACCGGTTTGACGCCGGCACCGCGCGCGGCCCGGTAGAACTTCACCCAGCCGAAGGTGTTCGACAGATCGGTGAGCGCCAGTGCCGACATGCCGGCGTCCTTCGCCCGCGCGACCGCACCGTCGAGCCGCACCAGGCCGTCGGTCACCGAAAATTCGGAGTGCAGGCGAAGGTGGACGAAGCGTGGATCGGGCATGGGAATGGCGCGGCAGAAACAGCCTGCATTTTAACGCCGCACGCCACGCCGGGCAGCCACGGGCAGGAAACAAAAAAGGCAGCCTAAGCTGCCTTTTTTGTCAGACAGGCCCGATCAGTTCGCGCGACGCTTGAATTCGTTGGTGCGGGTGTCGATCTCGATCATGTCGCCGATTTCGACGAAGGCCGCGACCGGCAGTTCGAAGCCAGTAGGCTTGATGCGGGCAGGCTTCATGACCTTGCCCGAGGTGTCGCCGCGCACGGCAGGTTCGGTGTATTCGACTTCGCGCACCACTGTGGTGGGCATTTCGACCGAAATCGCCTTGCCTTCGTAGAACACCACTTCCACCGGCATGCCGTCGTCCAGATAGTTCAGCGCGTCGCCGAGGTTCTCACCTTCGACTTCGTACTGGTTGTATTCGGCGTCCATGAACACGTACAGCGGATCAGCAAAGTAGGAATACGTGCAGTCCTTGCGGTCGAGGATGACCTGCTCGAACTTGTCGTCGGCGCGATAGACGGTTTCCTGACCGGACCCGTTCAGCAGGTTCTTCATCTTCATCTTGACGACCGAGGCGTTGCGGCCGGATTTCGAGAATTCGGCCTTCAAAACGACCATCGGGTCTTTTCCAACCATCACGACGTTACCGGCGCGGAGTTCCATTGCGGTTTTCATGGGTGTGTGTCCTGCTAAGAGCTTGGCTAAGGGTTTGAGATAACTCGCAATTCTAACCTAGAAACCGCAGTTGGACGCTCCCGATGGTGCGTCTGATCGCGTGGCTGCCGCGAAGCAACGACGCAGCAGGCCGGGGCCTGCAAGGAGGCGCGACAAAGGCAGGCGCGTGAGCAGGCGCACCAGCTGGAGCGAAGCGTCCTCATCCAACAGGTGAAGACCATCGAAGGCAGAAAATTCAGTGTTCATACGGCGTTTGAGAATGTGGAGAGCGGTCAACTGCGGTTTTTAGGTTTAACCCGTTTTCAGAAAAATCCACCAGCTTCTGGCTGAGCCGGCCTGCACGCGCCAGCTGCGCGGGCCAGTTCAGCGCGTGACGCTCGATATCGGCCTGCGCGGCCAGCCAGGCGGCCCAGGCAGTTGCCATGTCGGGCGCACTTGGCACGCCATTCCAGCCCTGCCAGAAACCCCGAACCGCATCTGCCACCGCCTGCGGGGCCGCGTCCAGATACAGGGCCAGCAAGGCTTCCAGCTTGTCCCAGTGCGCCTCAGCGGTTTGCGGATAGGCTTGCCACACCATGGGCTGGGCGGCCCATTGCGCACGAACACAGGAGTCCTCCCCGCGCACAAAATTCAGGTCGCACGCCCACAGCAAATGGTCATAGCTGTCCTGGTCGGTAAACGGCAGCACCATCACCCTCAAGGCCTGGCGCACCTGGCAATCGCCCGCAGCCAGTTCGGCCGTGCCCAGCCATTCGGCGAGCTGTGGCAACACGCGGCCTTCCGGCACCAGACAGGTCACGGGCCGCGCCCCGCACGACCAGGCATCCAGCAGCGCGGGCAGCGCCGGGTTTTCATAGCTGAAGAGCGACACCCACACTTCATCCGGCGCGCGTGCGGCCAGGCCCAGTTTGTGCCGGTAGGCATCCCCTTCGAAATCTGCCCGACGCTGCGTGTAATCGGCTTCGATCAGCACGCCGCCCGTTTCCGGCAGAAATCCGGGAAAGAAGAAATGCTTGGTCAGCGGCAACCGGGGGTGGGGGGAAGGCAGACCGTGGTGTGTCACCACCCAGGGCTCGGCGCTGAGGTATTCCAGATTGAGCCAGACCGGCGCAGGCGACTGCCCCGCCATTGCGGCGAGATAGGCTTCGGGCAATGCGCAGCCAAAGGCCTCGATCACCCGACGCGCCGGCTCGACAGGCACAAAAGGTTCGCGCCAGGCGCAGATCGTCACCGCCTCGCACTGCTGCACGCCAGCGTGCGGGTCCACAGCGGGCCAGAGGCGGCTGAACGCCTTCAGGTCATCGACCCAGAGCCGCACACTGACGTGATGCTCGCGCGCCAGCGTGCGCGCCAGACGCCAGGCCACGCCAATATCGCCATAGTTGTCGACGACGTTACAGAAGATGTCCCAGTCTGCTCGCATGGCGCGCATCCTACCTCAGGCGTACGTCGATTCAGCACCACAGTTTTTGCAGAAGCCCTTGTTTTATATCGCGATATGCTTGTAAAAACGCCAGCACGGATGTAAAAAGTCCCCAGTTTGGTTTCAAGAACCGCAAGGTTTGGCAATACCGCAGGAGCAAGACCGGTAGCGCGCTTGAATCAGACCGACGGCACATAACAAATCAAGCCGTCCCGTCGCCCACCGAAGCGTTCGTGCTGACCGGGGTTTTTTGTTCAAATGCCAAAGGAGGGAGTTTCGATGGCAACAGGTACTGTCAAATGGTTCAGCGATGCCAAGGGGTTCGGTTTCATCACCCCCGATGATGGCGGCGAGGATGTGTTTGCACATTTTTCCGCCATTCAGAGCAATGGTTTCAAGAGCCTGAAGGAAGGCCAGAAAGTAACGTTCGAGGTCAGCCAGGGCCCCAAGGGCAAGCAGGCGTCGAATATCCAGCCGCAAGGTTGAATCCGGCCGTTCCAGCAAAAAGCCCCGCACAAGCGGGGCTTTTTGTTTGTGGCATCCGGTGCGAGACCAGCTACGCAAGCTTTACATCTTGGCGACCATCGCGTCGGCAAATGCCGAGCACTTCACCTCGGTCGCATCGTCCATGAGACGCGCAAAGTCATAGGTCACGGTCTTGGCCTGGATGGCTTTTTCCATGCTGGCGATGATGAGGTCGGCGGCCTCGGTCCAGCCCAGGTGGCGCAGCATCATCTCAGCCGAAAGAATCAGCGAACCCGGGTTCACGTAGTCCTTGCCGGCGTACTTGGGCGCGGTGCCGTGGGTCGCCTCGAACATCGCCACGGTATCCGACAGGTTCGCGCCGGGCGCGATACCGATGCCGCCGACTTCCGCCGCCAGCGCGTCGGAAATGTAATCCCCGTTGAGGTTGAGCGTGGCGACCACGTCATATTCATCGGGGCGCAACAGGATCTGCTGCAGGAAAGCATCGGCGATCACGTCCTTGATGACGATGCCGTTCGGCAGTTCCATCCACGGGCCTTCGCCAATGAGCTTGGCCCCGAATTCACGCGCAGCGAGTTCGTAGCCCCACTTCTTGAAGCCCCCCTCGGTGAACTTCATGATGTTGCCCTTGTGCACCAGGGTGACCGACTTGCGCTTGTTGTCGATGGCGTACTGGATGGCCTTGCGGATCAGGCGCTCCGAGCCTTCGACCGACACCGGCTTGATGCCGATGGCCGAGGTCTCGGGAAAGCGGATTTTCTTGACGCCCATTTCCTTCTGCAGGAAATCGATCACCTTCTTCACGTCGGCGCTGCCGGCTTCCCATTCCACACCGGCATAGATGTCTTCGGTGTTCTCGCGGAAGATCACCATGTCCACTTTTTCCGGGGCTTTCACCGGGCTCGGCACGCCGGTGAAATAGCGCACCGGGCGCAGGCACACATACAGATCGAGCATCTGGCGCAGCGCCACGTTGAGCGAGCGGATGCCGCCTGAAGTCGGCGTGGTGAGCGGGCCCTTGATCGAGATCACGCAGTCCTTCACCTTCTGCACGGTTTCCTCCGGCAGCCACTGATCGCCGCCGTAGACCTTGACCGCCTTCTCGCCTGCGTACACTTCCATCCAGGCAATGGCGCGTCTGCCAGAGTAGGCCTTGGCCACGGCAGCATCGACGACCTTCTTCATGGCCGGGGTGATGTCCACGCCGGTGCCGTCGCCTTCGATGAAGGGAATGATGGGGGTATCCGGCACGTTGAGCGTGTTGTCGGCGTTGACGGTGATTTTCTGGCCGTGGGCGGGAATCTGGATATGCGTGCTCATGTTGGGTCTCGAAACGAATAAAATGCGGGTTTTGCCCCCCACCGAATGTCGCGTCTTGTTCTATTCAACAAACCCTACGGCGTGCTCTCCCAGTTCACACCGGAAGGCCGCTGGCAGGGTTTGCAGGATCACCTCTCGCTACCGGGTGTATACGCAGCCGGACGCCTGGATGCGGACAGCGAAGGCCTGCTGATTTTAACCGATGACGGAAAACTCCAGAGCCGTATCGCCGACCCACGGCACAAATTGCCCAAAACCTACTGGGCGCAGGTTGAGGGTGCGCCCACGAATGACGATCTTGAACCCCTGCGCCGGGGCGTCGACCTGGGCGACTTTGTTACCCGGCCCGCGCAGGCCCGTTGCATGGCCGAGCCAGCTTGCCTGTGGCCGCGCCATCCGCCCATCCGCTTCCGCGCAGCCATCCCCACCCACTGGATCGAGCTCGTCATCACCGAAGGTAAGAACCGCCAGGTGCGACGCATGACCGCGAAGATCGGTTTCCCTACCCTAAGACTGATCCGCGCCGCCATCGGCGAATGGCACCTCGACACCCTCCAACCCGGCGAATGGAAAGAACTCCATGTCTGACACCCAAACCTGGCTGCCCCACGTCGTCGTTGCGGCGATCGTTCAAAGGCAGGGGAAGTTTCTGCTTGTAGAAGAAGAAACAACTGACGGCTTACGGCTTAACCAGCCCGCCGGTCATTGGGAACGTGGCGAGACGCTGGAAGATGCAGTGCGCCGTGAAACATTCGAAGAAACCGCCTACCAGGTCGAGCCCTTTGCATTGCAGGGCTGCTACACCACCCATCACGCGCGCCGCGACATCACATATTTGCGATTTGCCTATGTCTGCAAAGTACTTGGATTCGAAGCCGACGCCTCCCTCGACACCGGAATCGTGCGCGCCGTGTGGATGAGCCCGGAAGAAATCGAATCAAGCAGCATCCCACACCGCAGCCCGCTGGTCATGCGCTGCGTGCGGGATTATCTGGCCGCAAGACGTTTCCCTCTCGATCTCGTCACCCACGCATGAGCGCTGCGCCCAACAACGGCAAAGTCGTCGTCGGTCTCTCGGGCGGCGTGGATTCCGCCGTCGCAGCCTATCTGCTCAAGCAGCAGGGCTTCGACGTGCTTGGCGTGTTCATGAAGAACTGGGACGACGACGACGGCACCGACGCCTGCACCGCGCGGCAGGATTTTCTCGACGTGCTGGCGGTGGCCGACGTGCTCGACATCGAGGTCGAGGCGGTGAACTTTGCGAAGGAATACAAGGAACGCGTGTTCAGCTACTTCCTCGCCGAATACCAGGCCGGCCGCACGCCGAATCCGGACGTGCTCTGCAACAGCGAGATCAAGTTCAAGGCCTTTCTCGAAGACGCCGTCGCGCGCGGGGCCGACTTCATCGCCACCGGGCATTACGTCGGCAAGGGCCAGGACGCCGCCGGCCGCGCCACGCTCCTGAAAGCGAATGACGCCAACAAGGACCAGAGCTACTTCCTCTACCGGCTGAACCAGGCGCAACTGCAACCCGCCCTGTTTCCGCTTGCCGCCCTGCCCAAGCCCGAAGTCCGCTCGCTGGCCGGGAAGATCGGCCTGCCCAACGCCAA
>JBEQCD010000062.1:0-15404 GCA_041639515.1 Hydrogenophilales bacterium
GACATCTGCATCCAGCGACCAGGCACCGGCCTCGCCGCAGGTGACGATGATGCGCGAGAGCGAAAAGCCCAGCAGCAGGCGGCCAGCCCGGGCCTCGGGCCCGCTTGCATCAAGACCGAACCAATCCGCCACGCGATGCAGTTCGGCCAGGTTGAGTTTCACGACGTCGGCCCGGGCCAGCGAATCGCGCAGGGCATCGGTGTCCACCCAGGGATCGCGCAGGTTCACATCGAGAAACACCCGGGCCTCGACTGCGTGCAGAAGCTCACGCAGGGCGCGCCGCGATTCACCGCGTTGCGCCAGGGTGCCGCAGTACACGATTTCGGGATGGGTCGACAGGCCGATCATGCGGGCCAGACCGGGGTGAATGTGGTCGTAGGCCTGATCGGGCAGGATGTCGAAGCTTGGGCCATCGGCTTCCATCGCCACCATCACCTGTCCGGTGGCGCGCACCGGATCACGTTGCAGGCCGAGCGTATCCAGGCCTCGCGCCTGCATGGCCCGCTCGATGCGGCGACCGGCGCTGTCCTTGCCGGCGCGGGTGAGCAGCACCGGGTCTGCGCCCAGCGCGGCAAGGTGGCAGGCCACGTTGAAGGGTGCACCACCCAGCGCGGCCCGGTCGGGGAAGCGGTCGATCAGGGCCTCGCCGAACGCCACCACCCGCTCACGGGGCGGATCAACCTGCGGCTGCGAGACCGCGCCACGGTCAGATCGCATAATCGACCTGGAAGATCAGCGCCGTATCGGTGGTCTTCTTGCCCGGTGCCGGCACATTGTCGTAGTCGACATTCACCGTGGTGCCCAGGCTCAGGCGCTCGGCCACGGGCACGCGCACGCCGGTGCGGGTGCGCAGCAGATAATCGTCCACCGATTCCAGGCTCACCAGCAGGTCACTGTCGTGGAACAGGCGCACGCGATCGCCCCACAGCGACTGCTCGGCTTTCAGTGCAAATCGGGCACCCGGAAAACGCTGGTCCGGCGCACTGCCGTAATCCTCACTGGCGTAGCTCAGGCCGCTTTCCAGCGCGAGCTTGCGCGTGTCGCTGTCGAACAGCTGCCAACCGGCACCCACCCCCAGCGTGCTGCGCAGATCCAGGTCGGCTTCATCGTCGCGCTCGAAGCGCGTGTTGGCATACCAGTAAGTCTTTTCGGACACGAAGTGATCGTATTTCAGGCCCAGTCGCGCATTGGAAACGGTCTGCACGCCGGACTGCTCGGCCTGGTTGTATGCGCCGTCGAGCGTCACGCGCTGCACCGTGTTGCGCGCCACCATCTCGCCCGAGAGATGCAGGCTCTGCGCGTCGGTGTTGCCCTGAGCAAAGCTGCCGCCGGCCGAGACCCGCGCGGTGATTTCGGTGGCATCAGGATTGCGCGGCGGATTGAGCGCAGCCAGGCTGGCCAGCGGCACGGCTTCTGTTTCTGCCAGTCGGCTGATGCGTATGCGCACGCCCTGGCCGTTGGCGGGCACGAGCTGGCCATCGAATTCGGTTCCGTCAGCCAGACGCACCCGCAAGGGCGCATCGGTCGATAGCGCCCGGATGCGTTCGCGCGGCAGCGCCAGCTGACCGGCATACGCGGTATCAAGATGCAGGGTCGTGGCTGTCAACGAGTCGATCCGGCCACTCAGCCGGTCACCGTTGTCGAGTTCCACCCAGTCCGCCCGGGCTGGGGTCAGGGCACTCACCAGGCCCATACTCAGGGCGGCAGTCAGGGATCGTAGGGAATTGCGAGACATGGTTTCCTTTCCCGGTGCGGGCACACGTCCACCCGCTTGAACAGGACGCCCAACGCGTTGGGCAGCACCCCCGGACCCCTGAAATCGGCGGCCCGGCTGGCGCACGACGCATACATTTTTTCACAATACTATTTTGTAGGCAAGTTTGAGACCGGCCGCATCCGCGCAATCTGGCTTGACCCCGGAGCGAGCGCCGCGTTAACTTGCGATCAGATCATGGTTATTCCGCTCCGCGCCCCCATTCCGTCCCGATCCGGGCCGTTCAGGTTCATTGCATGAACGGGCTGGCGCACGACTGGCTGGGGCCCATCTATCAGGTTTACGGGCTGGCTTTTTTTGTCCTCGGCGTGGTCGCGCTGGTGCTGCCCCGGCGTGACGCCAGCCTGCCTTTCGCGCGTGATTTCTGGTTGCTCGCCACGTTCGGCATCCTGCACGGCACGCTCGAATTCGTGGAATGGGCCCGCCTCGCCAGCGCCACGTCCCGACTCGACGCGCTGGCGAGCGTACTGGCCACCCTGTCCTATCTGCCGCTGCTGGAATTCGGCCGTCGCGTGCTGCAGCGCAGCCCCGTTCCGGTTCATCTGCCCTGGCTGCCCCTGTACGCGCTGGTTGGTGCGGCCACGGTCGCCTTCGTGCTGCTGGCGGCCTCGCCGTTTGCCGGCCTGGCTGTCGGTGCCCGCCTGTTCATCGGCCTGCCCGGTGCCCTGCTGACCGGGTTTGCCCTGTTCATGCTACCGCGCCTGCTTCAGGCGGGTGACGAGAGCCCGATGCTGCACCGCAGCCTCACGGCACTGGCGCTGGCATTCACGGCCTACGGCCTGCTCACGCCGTTCGTGTCCGCCCCCGTTCCCGGTCTGCCCGACTGGCTGCCGACTGCGCCTGCGTTTGCCGATGCCACCGGGGTGCCGGTGCAGCTGATGCGGGCGGCCTGTGCGGTGCTTGCCACCCTGGCGCTGATTGCGCTGGTGCGCCATGCCGGCGATAAAAGCCACACCGAACTGGAACGCACGCTGCATACGATTCGTGGTTTCGTCTACCGCTGCAACAACGACCCGCAGTGGACGATGCTCTACCTCACCGGGAACGTCGAGGAACTGACCGGTTACGCACGCGCCGATTTTTTTGGCCGTTCGCCGCTTTCCATCAGTTCGCTCACCCACCCGGACGACACATCACGGGTATGGAAGGAAGTGCAGGCCGCGCTGGCCGAACGGCGCGATTACGAACTGACGTTCCGCTTGCGCACCCGCAGCGGCGAATGGCGCACCCTGGCCGAACGCGGACGCGGCGTGTTTGCCGCCAATGGCAGCCTGCGCTATCTGGAAGGCCACATTTCCGATACCACCGCCTTGATGCAGGCCAGCGAGATGCTGCGCATCAAGGATGCCGCGATCGAGACGGCGATCAACGCCATCGCGCTGCTCGGGCTCGACGGCCGCATCAGCTACGTCAACCCGGCCTTCGTCAAGCTCTGGCGACTCGACAACCCGGCCGACGCGCTGGGCCACCTGCCCACGGAATTTGCCGAAGCCCCGGAAACGGCACTGGCGGTGGTGGAAACCCTGCGCCAGCAGGCCTACTGGCGCGGCGAGCTGCGTGCCCGGCGCGGCGACGGCAGCGTGATGGACGTGCAGATTTCGGCACATGCGGTGCGCGACGAAAGCGGCAGGACACTGTGCATGATGGCCGCCATCACCGACATCAGCGAACGCAAGCAGACCCAGCGCGCGCTGGAGGAAACCGCCCGCCGCCTCGCGCAGACCCAGGCCATGGCCAACCTGGGCAGCTGGGAATGGGACATCGCCAGCAACCAGGTGATCTGGTCCGATGAAATCTACCGGCTCTACGGCCTCGACCCCGCCGATGGCCCGCCGAGCTTCGAACGCTTCGCCCAGGCAATCCATCCCCAGGATCGCGAGACCACGCTGGCGCTGATCCGCCGCGCCGTCGATACCGGCACACCCTACGAAGCCGAATTCCGCATCGTGCGGCCCGACGGCAGCACCCGCATCGTCGCCGCGCGCGGCGAAGTGAAGCGCAGCCCTGACGGCCGCCCGCTGAAGATGTTCGGCATGGGCCAGGACATCACGGTGCGCGCCGAACTCAGCGCCCGTCTCGCCAAGATCGGTCGCAGCGCGCCGGGCATGATCTTCCAGTTCCTGCTGCGCCCCGACGGCAGCACGGCCTTCCCCTATGCCAGCGAAGGCATACGCGGCATCTACGGCGTGGCCCCGGAAGACGTGACGACCGACGCGGCGATCACCTTCGAGCGCAAGCACGCCGACGACCTGCCGGGCCTGATGGAAAGCATCCAGAATTCGGCTCGCATGCTCAACGACTGGCACTACCAGTACCGGGTGAACCACCCCACCAAGGGCGAAATCTGGATCGAGGGACGCGCCGCGCCCGAGCGCCTGCCGGATGGCGGCACGCTCTGGCACGGCGCGCTGTTCGACGTCACCGCGCAGAAGCGCGCCGAAATCGCGCTGGCGTGCAGCCTGGACGAACTGCGTGCCTCCGAAACCCGGCAGCGCGAACTCGCCACCCTGGCCCAGCGCGAACAGAGCCGCATGGCCACGCTACTCTCGGGCATGAGCATCGGCATCCTGTTCGAAGACCGCGACAACCGGGTGGAATACGTCAACCCGGCGTTCCGCAACATGTGGGCCATTGGCGACGGGGCCGAACTGGTGGGCCGTCCCACGCGCGACGTGCTCGACCACTCCACCCACCGATTCGCGCGCCCGGACCACGCCTCCAAGCACATCCTGCACGTGCTCGACACCCACGAGATCAGCGAGCGTTTCGAGATCGACCTGTACGACGGCCGCATCCTCACCCAGCTCTCCTACCCCGTGTCGGACACCGACGGCCGCGCCATCGGCCGGCTGTGGATCTACGAGGACATCACGCACGAACGGCAGACCGCGCAGCAGCTCATCTACCTGGCCGAACACGACGCGCTCACCGGCCTCTACAACCGCCACCGCTTCCAGGAACATCTGGAGCGCATGATCAGCTCGTCCGGCCGCAGCGGTGCGCGCTTCGGCCTGCTGTATTTCGACCTGGACGATTTCAAGACCATCAACGACACCTTCGGCCACCGCGCCGGCGACACCGTGCTGGTACGTGCGGCGGGTGAAGTCTCCAGCCTGGTGCGCAGCGGCGAACTGTTCGCCCGCCTGGGCGGCGACGAATTCGCCGTGCTCGTCGAAATAGTGCGCGGCGACGAACCCATCCAGCTCGCCGAACGCATCGTCCACGCCATCTCCGCCATTCCCTTCCGCTTTCGCGGCAGCAACCTGCGGCTCACCACCAGCATCGGCATCGCCCTCTTTCCCGAGCATGGCGACAATGCCGAAGACCTGGTGGCGCACGCCGACACCGCCATGTACCAGGCCAAGGATGCCGGCAAGAACACCTGGGCGATTTACGACGCCAGCCGCAACGTTGCCGAAGCCATGCTCGAGCGCATGACCTGGAGCAGCCGCATCGCGCACGCCCTGGAACACGGCGGGCTCGAACTGCATTTCCAGGGTATCTATCACACGCGCGACAGCCGCCTCTCGCATCTGGAGGCGCTGGTGCGCATGAAGGACCCGACGCACCCCGACCGGCTGATCATGCCGGGACAGTTCATTCCCATTGCGGAAAAGAACGGCCAGATCATCGAGATCGACCGCTGGGTCATTCGCCAGAGCATTGCGGTTCTGGCGGGCCATCCCGAGCTCACCGCGCTGGCGGTCAACGTCTCAGGCCGCAGTTTCGACGAGCCCGGCCTGCCGCACTATATCCAGCACCAGCTGGCACAGCATGGCGTCGAGCCGCGCCGGCTCATCATCGAACTCACCGAAACCGCTGCCGTCAGCGAAATGCAGGATGCCCAGCGCTTCATCGAGGCCCTGCAGCAGACCGGCTGCCTGATCTGCCTCGACGACTTTGGCTCGGGCTTTTCCACCTTTGCCTACCTGAAATATCTGGGTGCGCAAATCCTCAAGATCGATGGCATGTTCATCCGCGACCTGCCGAACAATCGCGACAACCAGGCCTTCGTCAAGGCGATGATCGACGTGGCGCGCGGACTGGACAAGATCACCGTCGCCGAATTCGTCGAGGACGCCGCCACCCTGGACATGCTCGCCAGCTTCGGCGTGGACATGGCGCAGGGCTACCATCTGCATCGCCCGTCGGCACAGCTGCCCAGCTTCGAGTGAACCCGGCGGCCAGCCGGCGGTCTGCCTCAGGGTAGAATCAGCCCGTCCGCCTGCAACAGGTGAACGCCCCTTGCACACATGACGCTTCTTCTTGCCGTACTCCTTCCCTTTGCCGGTGCCGCACTCATCGCGTGGATCGCACGCCTGGGCCGCAGCGCAACCGCCTGGGCCGCCGCTGGCATCACGCTGGGCGCCATCGCCCTGCTCGCCCCGCTCGCGCCCCTGCCCTTTGCCGGTGAAACGCTGATCCAGCAGCTGGACTGGATGCCGGCGCTCGGGCTCAATCTGTCCTTCCGCCTGGACGGCCTCGCCTTGCTGTTTGCAGGCCTCATCCTCGGCATCGGCCTGCTGATCGTGCTGTATGCACGCTACTACCTGTCGGAACGCGACAGCATGGGCCGCTTCTACGCCTACCTGATGCTGTTCATGGGCTCGATGCTCGGCATCGTGCTGTCGGAAAACCTGATCCAGCTGCTGATCTTCTGGGAGCTCACCAGCCTGTCGTCCTTCCTGCTCATCAGCTACTGGCAGCACCGCGAGGAGGCCCGCCACGGCGCGCGCATGGCGCTGGCGGTCACCGGCATGGGCGGCTTTGCCCTGCTGGGCGGCGTGCTGCTGCTGGGACATATCGTCGGCAGCTACGAGCTCTCCGACGTGTTCGCCTCGGCCGACCTCATCCGCGCGCACCCGCTGTATGTGCCGACGCTGGTCTTGATCCTGCTCGGCGTGTTCACCAAGTCGGCGCAATTCCCTTTCCACTTCTGGCTGCCGCACGCGATGGCCGCGCCTACACCGGTGTCGGCCTATCTGCATTCGGCCACCATGGTGAAAGCCGGGGTGTTCCTGCTGGCACGTCTCTACCCGGCGCTCTCGGGCACGCCGGAATGGTTCTGGCTGGTTTCGGGCGCGGGCCTGGCCACGTTGCTGCTGGGCGCCTACGTCGCGCTGTTCAAGCACGACCTCAAGGGCCTGCTGGCATATTCCACCATCAGCCACCTGGGCCTCATCACCCTGCTGTTCGGCCTGTCGACGCCGCTGGCTGCGGTGGCCGGCGTGTTCCACATCATCAACCACGCCACCTTCAAGGCTTCGCTGTTCATGGCCGCCGGCATCATCGACCACGAAGCCGGCACACGCGACATGCGACGGCTGTCCGGCCTGTGGCGTTTCATGTCCTACACCGCCACGCTGGCGATGGTGGCCGCTGCCGCAATGGCCGGCGTGCCATTGCTGAACGGTTTCCTGTCGAAGGAAATGTTCTTTGCCGAAGCCGTCCACATCGGCCAGGGCCATGTCGGCGGCTGGCTGTTGCCGGTGCTGGTGACCGTGGCCGGTGCGTTCGCCGTGGCCTATTCGATCCGCTTCATCCACGACGTATTCTTCAACGGCGAACCCGGCGACCTGCCGCGCACGCCGCACGAACCGCCGCGCTGGATGAAGCTGCCGGTGGAAATCCTGGTCGTGCTGTGCCTGGCGGTCGGCGTCGCGCCGGGGCTGGTGGTGGGGCCGCTGCTCGCCACCGCCGCGTCGAGCACGTTGCAGGCCGCGTTGCCCGAGTATCACCTCGCGCTGTGGCACGGCTTCAACGCCGCGCTGGCCATGAGCGCCCTCGCGCTGGTACTCGGCAGCCTCATCTATCTGGCACGCCGGCCGCTCATCGCCTGGCACGAGCGCGGCCTCGACCGGCTCGACGCCCGGGTGCAGTTCAACGCCGTGCTGAACGCGCTGCTGGCACTGGCCGGCTGGATCACGCGCACACTCGATACCGGTTCCCTGCAACGCCAGGCTGGGCTGCTGATCCTGGCCGCCCTGGTGCTAGCCGGCACGCCCTGGCTACTGGGCGACACACCGCTCACCAGCACCCGCACCGGCCTGCCGCTCGATGCCGTCAGCCTCGCCGCCGCGCTGGTGCTGATCGGGGCCACGCTGCTCACGTTGCACTGGCGCGGCGAACGCTTTGTCGCCCTCATCACGCTGGGGGTGGTGGGTCTGGTGGTATCGCTCACCTTCATCAAGTTCTCCGCCCCCGATCTCGCGCTCACCCAGCTGTCGGTGGAAATCGTCACCATCATCCTGCTGCTGCTGGCGCTGTTCTTCCTGCCCGCACGTGACGAGGCCGAACCCGGGCGCGGCCGCATCGTGCGCGACGCAGCGCTGGCGCTGGTGGCCGGCAGCGGTGCGGCGGCCTTGACCTGGGCGGTGCTCACCCGCCCCTACGACACGATCGCGGGATTCTTCCTGGAAAACAGCAAGCCCGGTGGCGGCGGTACCAATGTTGTCAATGTGATCCTGGTCGATTTCCGGGGCTATGACACGCTGGGGGAAATCACCGTGCTGGCGCTGGCCGGGCTGGGAATTTTCGCCATGCTGCAGAACCTGAACCTTCCCGCGCCGTCGCGCGACAGCGCCGGCCGCGCCTGGGACGCCGACGCCCATCCCGCGATCATGGCCACGCTCACCCGCCTGCTGCTGCCGCTGGCGCTGCTGGTGGCGGTGTTCATCCTCCTGCGCGGCCACAACCAGCCGGGCGGCGGCTTCATCGCCGGCCTCATCACCGCCGTTGCGCTGATCGTGCAGTACCTCGCCAACGGAGCCGCCTGGACGCACCAGCGTTTGTCTGCCGACAGCCACCCGCTGCTGGTCTGGGGGCTGGGTATTGCCACGCTCACGGGCCTGGGCAGCTGGGCGTTCGGTCACCCCTTCCTCACTTCGACCTTCGGTTACATGAACTGGCCCCTCGTCGGAAAATTCGAACTCGCATCGGCCATGGCCTTTGATCTTGGCGTGTTCCTCGTCGTGGTCGGTGCCACGCTGATGATCCTCACCGGGCTCGGTGGCGTGCACCGCCGCGAATCCCAGAAAGGCAGCCACTGATGGACGCCCTGCTTGCCCTGGTCATCGGCGTGCTCACCGCAGCCGGCGTGTTCCTGGCCCTGCGCCCGCGCACCTTCCCGGTGGTGCTGGGGCTCACCTTCCTCTCCTATGCCGTGAACCTGTTCCTGTTCGCCATGGGCCGGCTGGCCGTCGGCGTGCCGCCCATCATCAGCGAAACCGCCTCCGGCTACACCGACCCGCTGCCGCAGGCGCTGGTGCTCACCGCCATCGTCATCAGCTTTGGCATGACGGCATTCGTCATCGTGCTGGCGCTCAAAGCCCGCGCCGAACTCGGCAACGACCACGTCGACGGTCTGGAACACGAAACGGATCGACACGCATGAGCTTCGCCGTTCATCTGCCCATCCTCCCTGTCCTGCTGCCGCTGGCAGCGGGTATCGTGCTGCTGGCGCTGCGTGGCACCGGGACCGGTGTGCAACGGGCCGCGAGCCTGGTCGCCACGCTCGCGCTGGTGCCGCTCGCCGTCGCGCTGTTTGCCGCCACCGCCGACGGCACCCACTTCGTCTACCGCCTCGGCAACTGGGAAGCCCCCTTCGGCATCGTGCTCGTCGCCGACCGCCTCGCCGCCTGGATGCTGCTCGTCACCGCCGCCGTGGCGGCGTTTGCCCTGCTCTACGCCGTCAACGGCACTGACCGGGAAGGCCGGCATTTCCATGTGCTGTTCCAGCTGCAACTGTTCGGACTGAACGGTGCCTTCCTCACCGGCGACCTCTTCAACCTGTTCGTCTTTTTCGAGATTCTGCTGCTCGCGTCCTACGGCCTGCTGCTGCACGGTGGCGGCCGACTGCGGGTGAAGGCAGGGCTACATTTCGTCGTGATCAACCTCATCGGCTCGACACTGTTCCTGTTTGCCGTGGGCACGCTGTACGGCGCGACCGGCACGCTCAACATGGCGGACCTGGCCGTGCGGCTCGCCGCGTCGCCAGCCGGCAACACTGCGCTGGTGCAGTCGGCGGCGCTGCTGCTGTTTGTCGTGTTCGCGCTGAAGGCGGCCCTGGTGCCGCTCCATCTCTGGCTGCCGGCGGCCTACGGCCAGACCAGCGCGCCGGTCGCGGCGCTGTTCGCCATCATGACCAAGGTCGGCATCTACAGCATCCTGCGCGTATACAGCCTGTTCACCGGGCTCGGCGCGGGTCCGCTCGATGGCCTGCTCGACGCATGGCTGCTGCCGCTCGCACTCGTCACCCTGGCGCTCGGCGTGCTCGGCGCAGCGGCCAGCAGCGGGCTACGGCAGCAGGCGGCGTATTTCGTCGTCATGTCGGTGGGCACCCTGCTGGCAGCGCTGGCCCTGGGCACGCCCGGCGCGCTCGCCGCCGGCCTCTACTACCTGCCGCACTCCACCTTCGCCACGGCCGCGCTGTTCCTGCTGGCCGACAGCATTGCACGGGCGCGCGGCGCGTTCGCCGATCGCTTCGAACCCGGCCCCGCCCTGCCGCACGCGGCGTGGCTCGGCGGCCTGTTCTTCGCCGTAGCGGTGGCCGTCGCCGGCCTGCCGCCGCTGTCCGGGTTTCTCGCCAAGTTCATGCTGCTGCAGGCTGCCGTCGCCACGCCCCACGCGAACTGGGTGCTGGCCGTCGTGCTCACCGGCGGGCTCATCGGCGTGGTCGTGCTGGCGCGCAGCGGCAGCCTGCTGTTCTATCGCAGCCAGGCCACCGAAGGGGCCGGCCCGTCGCCCAGTGCCGTCGCGCTGGCACCGGTGGCCGGCCTGCTGGCGCTGACGGTGGCACTCACGATTGCCGCCGGCCCGGTATCTGAGGCGGCCGGCGACATCGCCAGCCAGCTTCATGCGCCCCGCCTGTACATCGACGCGGTGCTGGGAGCCCGGCCATGAGACGCCTGTTGCCTCATCCCCTCTTGAGTCTGTCGCTCACCGTGCTGTGGCTGCTGCTCGTCAATTCGTTTTCGGCCGGCACGCTGGTGCTGGGTGCCCTGCTCGGCTGGCTGATTCCGTTTGCCACCTCACGATTCTGGCCGGAAGCCATCACCGTGCGGCAGCCCGGCGTGCTGCTGCGTTTTCTGGGTGTGTTTGCCTGGGACATCGTGCGCGGCAGCTTCCAGGTGGCCGGGCTGATCCTGCGCGGCCCCGCCCGCTTGCGGCCGGCATTCGTCGAGGTGCCGCTGGCGCTCAAGACCGACCTGGGCATCAGCCTGCTGGCCAACACCATCTCGCTCACGCCGGGCACGGTGTCGGCGCAGCTTTCGCCAGACCGGCAGGTGCTGCTCGTGCACACGCTCGACACCGACGACCCGGCCGCGCTGGTCGCGGAAATCAAGCAGCGCTATGAAACCCCGCTGCGGCAGATATTCGAGGAAGGAGACGCCTGATGCTCGACACCGTCATCCCCATTGCCTACGGCCTGGTGACCCTGGCCTTCCTGATGAGCTTCTGGCGGCTGGTGCGCGGCCCCGATGCACCCGACCGCATCCTGGCGCTCGACACGCTGTATGTGAACACCATCGCCTTTCTGGTGCTGCTCGGCATCCATCTGGGCAGCGCCCTCTATTTTGAAGCCGCGCTGCTGATTGCCATGATGGGCTTTGTGGGCACGGTGGCGCTCTGCAAATACCTGTTGCGGGGAGACCTGATCGAATGAGCCCGGCCATAACCGATTTCCTGCTGTCGCTGCTGATCCTGACCGGTGCGCTGTTCACCTTCGTCGGTTCGCTGGGGCTTGCCCGTCTGCGCGACTTCTACACCCGGCTGCACGGCCCGACCAAGGCCACCACGCTCGGTGTCGGCTGCCTGCTCGTCGCCTCGGCCGTGGTTTTCAGCCTCGAAGGTGACAGTCTGAGCCTGCACGAGATTCTGGTGACGCTGTTCCTGTTCATCACCGCCCCGGTGTCGGCCCACCTGCTCGCCAAGGCCGCGTTGCACCTGAAGGTGAAGTCGCTGGCCCCGCCCCCCGAACACCCCGCGTCCGGCCCGGTGCGCGACTGAACCGGACGGTGCGGTGGCATCCGCTTCCGCTTCACGGTATGCTCCCCCCACACAAGAGGGGAACCCTGGCCGCCGGGCACACTCTCAGTAACGTTGTTTTTGTTGATTCATTTCAGAAAGGAATGACATGAACCCGCAAGTCTCTTCATACGATCGCAGCATTGCCGCGACCCAGTCCAGCAGCAAGGTGCTCAAGAACACCTATACGCTGCTGGCGCTCACCCTGCTCTTCAGCGCCTTCACCGCCGGCGTGTCGATGACCATGAACATGCCCTACATGGTCAGCCTCGGCAGCACCATCGGCGCGATGCTGCTGCTGTGGTTCGTGGTGCCGCGCACCGCCAACTCGGCTTCCGGCATTGGGGTGGTGTTCGCCGTCACCGGCCTGCTCGGCTTCGGCCTCGGCCCCATGCTCAACCATTACCTCGGCCTGCCCAACGGCCCGCAGCTGGTGATGGGTGCCATGGGCATCACCGCCTTCGTCTTCCTCGCGCTGTCGGCCTATGTGCTCGTCACCCGCAAGGATTTCAGCTTCATGGGCGGCTTTTTGATGACCGGCGTGCTAGTGGCCTTCGTCGCCGCGATCGTGGCACTGGTGGCGAGCCTCGTCGGCTACCCCATGCCCGGCCTCTCGCTGGCCGTGTCGGCCCTGTTCGCCCTGCTCATGTCCGGCATGATCCTGTGGCAGACCAGCGAAATCATCAACGGCGGCGAAACCAATTACGTACTCGCGACCATCAGCCTGTACGTGGCAATCTACAACCTGTTCACCAGCCTGCTGCACCTGCTGGGCTTTGCCAGCAACGACTGATCCATGTCGCAGCGCGGCGAAACGGCACCTTGCGGGGTGCCGTTTTTCATTGATACCCACAGCCATTTCGACGCGGCCGAATTCGACGCGGACCGCGATGCCGAGCACACCCGTGCGGTCATGGCGGGCGTCGGCATCCAAATCGTTCCCAGCGTGGCCCGCAGCAACTTCGCGGCGGTCGCCGGGGTGTGTACGCGTTATACCGGGTGCCTGCCGGCCTGGGGCCTGCATCCCATGTACGTGGCCGTTCACACCCCGGACGACCTCGACGCGCTGCGTGCCCAGATCCAGGCGCAGCGCCCGGTCGCCATCGGCGAGATCGGCCTCGATCTTTTCGTGCGCGGACTCGACGCGACCGCACAGGAACACTACTACGTCGAGCAACTGAAAATCGCGCGCGATGCCGACCTGCCGGTGTTGCTGCACTGCCGCAAATCCAGCGATCTGCTGCTGAAACACCTGCGCCGCATCCGCGTGCCGGGCGGCATCGCCCACGCGTTCAACGGCAGCGCGCAACAGGCGGCGGAATTCATCAAGTTGGGATTCAAGCTGGGTTTTGGCGGCGCGTTCACCTGGCCGCGTGCCAACCATCTGCGTCGGCTGGCGGTGGACCTGCCACTTGCCGCCATCGTGCTGGAAACCGACAGCCCCGACATTCCCCCCATATGGATCGGGCGGGGCCGCAACGCACCCGCCGAACTGCCGCGCATTGCACAGACGCTCGCCGAACTGCGCGGCCTCACCGTCGACGCGGTAGCGGAGGCGACGACACGGAATGCGTGCGACGTGCTCGGCCTGTCTTCGGTTTAGGGTTTAGGTGCCAGGAGGTGTATGCGACTGCGCCGCGTTTCATGAATTCATGGAACACGGCACAGGCGAACCCACCGTAGGTCGGGAATACTTTCCCGACATCATCGACCTCCGCCAACCGGTGCGGCGGCAAGGTATTGCCGCCCTACGTCGGCTGGCTCCTGACCCTTAATCACTATTCCGCGTAGCCGAACGTACCCACCCACGCCCCGCGCCGGTAATCGATGCGCAGCCAGTTGGGTACATAGGGACGCGGATTGTCCAGCGGAAACGCTTCGGACGGCGGCGTAGCGCCACCCTCGGCCACGCTGCACTTCTTCGTCATGATCGGTTTGAAGCGCACCGCCAGACGGGCATCCACCGGCGTGGCGTCGGCCGCTGCCTCGCCAAAGTGCACGCGCTTGCGCAGCAGGCAGGAAAACAGCAGTTCCATCTCCACCACCAGCGGTCGGCCGCGCTGCTCCAACGCCCGTTCGGCTGCGCGGCTCAGGCGCACATCCAGGGTCTTGTCGTGCAAGATCACATGCATGGCGTGTCTCCTTTATCTTGGTATGGCCCGAGTTCTCCGGGCGGGACTGCAACGGCCTACACCCAGCGCCGCACCTTCGCCTTGTAGGCACGGTAGGCCTCACCGAATTTCGCTTCGAGATGCGCTTCCTCATGGCGGATCACACCATAGCGCAGCATGGCCCAGATCAGCGGCGCGAACAGCAAGGGCCAGATCGTGTTGAGCATCAGCGCCACGCCCACCAGAATGAACCAGTCGCCCAGATAGATGGGGTTGCGGGTGTAGCGGAACGGCCCGTCGGTACACAGCTCCGTGGCCGCGGCGTAGGGATTGACCGTGGTGCGATGGCGATGAAAGGTCCACAGGGTCCAGCCAAACAGTGCCAGCCCCACGCCGAGCCATATCCAGCCCAGCAGGCCGGACACCACGCCATCGTCCCAGGGCAGTGGATGCCAGCGGCGATCCAGCCACCAGCCGCCGATCAGCGCGGCGGCATAGGGCGCAGGCGGCAGGATCAGGGTGCGGGGACGCTGGCGTTCGTCTGACATGGGGCGCGGCGGGTAAATTGGGTTAAGCGATGATACGCCGGCCTCAGCACGGCGACGCGTCGAGCTGCTGGCACTCGCCCACGCCGTGCGTAACCAGCGCATCGAGCCGCTTGCCCAGCGCGGTGGGCGTGGTGAACCCGGTGCGGGTGATGGCTTCAAACGGAGCAATGTCCACCAGCAGATTCTGCACCGCCGCCGCACAGAACAGCGGTGGGGTGGGCCCGGCATCGGCGATGCGCTGGCGCAGCTGCGCCATGGCATCGGGCGTGAGGCGGAAACGGTAGAAGCGCACCTTGAGGCCGTCGGTGGTCTGGTAGCGCGCGTAGTCGGCGAGCGTGGGGCCGGGCCAGGTTTTGTCTTCTCCGCGCACGCCGAAATAGCTGCCGGCAGGGTCGATCAGGCGGTCACCGGCAAACAGGCCGGCGTGGTTGCCGCCCAGCGCGTTGTCGTTGATGACGACAACGGCTTCGTCGGCTGCGGGCTCCGCCAGCCGGATGGAGGCGATGGGTGCAGGCTCGGACAGCCAGTTGGGCGCATCCTGCGCGTAGGCGGGCACTGCGCCCAGCAGCGCAACCAGAAACAGGTGGATTTTCATGATGCGAGTGTGCAGGTGGGGAATGGCAGCGGCATGACGATGGTCGAGCGCCGGACGCAACCGATCATCAAGGACAAATCCAATCAAACCAGCCCCGAATCAAGGCCACGCCCAATCAAGACAGCGCCCGCAGGAATTCATTGCGCAGTTGCTCGCTCTCGCGGAAGCAGCCGGTGAACGCCTGCGTCACCACGCGTTCGTCGCCGCGCCGGTCTTCGCCCAGCAACAGGCACAGCTGTTCGGCCTCGACGATACACGCACCGCCCCGGGCCATGCCATGCGTCATCAGCGCTTCGGCGATGTCGCGCGTCATCCACTCCTGGTAGGTGAAGCGGTGGCCGATGGCATCG
>JBEQCD010000063.1:0-14830 GCA_041639515.1 Hydrogenophilales bacterium
CCAGCGCCGCGCGGCCCGACAGGCCCTGCCCGGGCTGGGCGGCAGGCGTGGGCGCGGGCTTGGGTGGTTCCTTGGGTGCCGCCACGGGGACCGGCGGTTTCACTGGCTGCACCCGGGGCTGCGGGGCGGGCGCGGGGCGGCTCTGCGCGGCCACGCGAACGGCTCGTTCGGGACGCGCAGCGGGCGGTTCGGGCGTGGCGGGTTCGAACATGACCTCGACTGCGATCTGCGGGGCCGGCACGCTGCGCATCACCAGCCAGGGGGCGATGAAGAGCAGCGCAATCAGGTGCAGCACGAGCGAGACCGCCAGCGGCCCGTAGGGGCGCACGCGCCCGTCGGCCTGGCCTGCGGCGTGCGCACCGGCCCGCAGTGCAGCGGGCTGCATCAGGCCAGAATCAGCGCGCGGCATCGGGCTGGGTGGAGGCAGTCACGAAACTCATGCGCACGATGCCGGCGCGGTTGACCGCCGCCATGACTTCGGCGATGCGCCCGTAGGCCACGCGATAGTCGGCCTTGAGCTGCACGGCCAGCTCAGGGTCGGCCTTGAGCCGGGCCTGCAGCTGGGTTTCGAGATTTTCACCGGCGATCTGGTCCTGGTCGACGTAGACGTTGCCGTCGGCATCGATGATGAGTTCGACCTTGTTGACCGGAATGAGCTTGGCGACGGGCGCGGTCTTGGGCAGGCTGACCGGCACCGCCTGCAGCAGGAAGGGCGCGGTGACCATGAAGATGACCAGCAGGACCAGCATCACGTCCACCATGGGCGTGACGTTGATTTCGCTCATGGGCGCGTAGTCGTTGGGGCGCAGCAGGGCCATGTCACTTGCCCTCGTCTTTTTTGCCGTCGGCTTTCTTGTCGGCGCGGTACGGCGTCTTCATCACCAGATGCAGGAAATCGGTGGCGAACTGGTCGATGCCTGCAACCGTGGTGCGCACGCGGCGCACGCCATAGTTGTAGGCGAGCACGGCGGGAATCGCCGTGGCAATGCCGAAGGCGGTGGCGGCGAGCGCCTCGCCCACCGGGCCGGCAACGATGTTGAGGCTGGCCGAATTCGACAGGCTGATGTTCTGCAGCGCGTGCATGATGCCCCACACGGTACCGAACAGACCGACGAAGGGCGCGGTGCTGCCGATGCTGGCGAGCGCCATCAGGCCGTATTCCTTGCGGTGCTGTATCTGCTGGAGCTGGCTCTTGAGGGTGCGTTCGAGGATGTCCTTGCGGTCGCCCAGGCTATCGAGGCTGAGCGGCGCTTCCTTGTCTTCGGAAATGGCCTCGAAACCCGCCACGGTGAGCGCGGAGAGATCCCCCGGCTGCGCGCGCGCAATGGCTTCGCCCGCGTGCAGGTCCTTGGCAGCCCAGAAGGCCTTCTTGAAGGCGGCGTCACGCCGGGCGTCACGCACGTTCTGCCAGACCCGGGCCAGGATCAGCATCCAGGTCACGATGGAAAAGACCAGCAGCACGGCCAGCGTCAGATTCACGGCAAAGGATTCGGTAAACGTCGACATGCGGAGGTTCCTGTACTTTCGGGCCGGCTGAGAGGCCGGCAGCGGATAATTTAAGTTTATTAAGACTAACTAATAAACAAAATCCATTTTAACCCGGTCTTCCCGCCCAAAGGAACGACGAACCCGCGCTTACCCACGATTTAACAGGGGAATTTGGTTATGATGGTATGAAATTTCCATCTGTCCGGTCCTGTTCATTCACCATGCGCCATACCGCAATCCTGCTGATTTCCTGCCCTGACCAGAAAGGACTGGTCGCGGCCATTGCGGATTTTCTGCTGTTGCACGATGCCAACATTCTCCACGCCGACCAGCATCAGGATGCCGAGCTGAAGCTCTTTCTGATGCGGGTGGAATGGGATCTGGCGGGTTTCACCCTCGATCTGGCGGATTTTGCCGCGGCTTTCAGGCCCATCGCCGAGCGCTTCGGCATGACCTGGCGACTGGCGGAGTCGAGCCGCAAGCCCCGCCTGGCCATTTTCGTCTCCAAGTTCGATCATTGCCTGGCCGACCTCTTCTACCGTTACCAGAGCGGCGAACTGCACTGTGAGCTGCCCATCGTCATCAGCAACCATGACGACACCCGCTGGCTGGCCGACGCCTACCGGGTGCCGTTCCAGCATGTGGCGGTGACGCGCGACAACAAGACCGACGCGGAAAAGATGCAGATGGCGATCCTGCGCGACCTGAAAATCGATTTCATCGTGCTGGCGCGCTACATGCAGGTGCTGTCGGCGGAGTTCATCCGCCACTTTCCCAACCGCATCATCAACATCCACCATTCCTTCCTGCCGGCGTTCCACGGTGCCAAGCCTTACCACCGGGCGTTCGAGCGCGGCGTGAAGCTGATCGGCGCGACCGCGCACTACGTCACCGAAACGCTCGACGACGGCCCCATCATCGAGCAGGACGTGGCGCGCATCTCGCACCGCGACAGCCTCGACGATCTCATCACCAAGGGCGCCGACCTGGAAAAGGTGGTGCTGTCGCGCGCGGTGAAATGGCATCTCGACAACCGCGTACTGGTGTACGCCAACAAGACCGTCGTGTTCGACTGAAACCATGGCCGAGTTCAACGTTCCCGCCGTTGACCCCGCCCTGAAATCGGCTTTCGAGGCGCGCGCGAAGCAAGCCGACGCCTGGCTTGCCCGCCTGCCCTTCGCCAGTCCGGTCGACGCCGCCCAGCAGTTGCTGACTGCGCTGCACGCCATGAACCGCAGCACGCTCGACAGCGCCACCCGCGACACCTTGCTGGCGCTGTATCGCCCGGCCCTTGCACGTATTTCAACCGGCCTGGAAACCCTGCTCGGTGAAGCCGGCATTCCGCCGCATGCCCAACCGAAGCAGGCGGGCCACCTGTTGCGCACCCTCCAGCACGAACTCGCCATCAGTTGCCAGCTGCTGCTGGCGCAGCACAAGGCCGACCGCAAGACCCCGCCGCGCCAGACCGCTGCCCTGCTGGCACGCCTGCTGATGGCGTGGCGCGACATCCATTACGCCCACACCCTGACCTACAACCCGCTGCCGCAGGGCCTGTGGCAGCAAATCCACCACACCCATGCGCTGGCTTGCCGCACCGGGCTGGCCGATACCGCAATCGGCGACGTCCAGCCAGCCAGTCTGGTCTATCGCAAAATCCTGCTGATGGCGCTGGCAGATCCGCTGCACATGAGCCGGGGCGAGCAATTGCATGCACGCGCCTACCTGCGCGCCTACGCTGCGCTGGCCACCCTGCGTGAAACCGACACACCCGGCGAGTCTGGCTGCATGGTCGCACCCGACCGTGACCTTGGCCCGCTGCTCCACACCGATTCCCCGGCGGGCCATCTGTGGCTCGACACCGACGTGCTCTGCCGCCAGCTGCACGACACGGCGCTGCGGCTGCGCACGGGCGATTCACCCCGGCGTCTCGGCCTGCCTGCCACGATGGAAAGCGACCTGGCGCTGCTGGTGGCCAAGCGCCTGTCGAAACGCTGGCGCAACAGCACGCCACGGGTATTCAAACGTCGGCCAGGCAGCGACGCCATTCTGGAAGCAGTGGCAGGCGTGAGCGCCATCCACCGGCTGCTCGCCCAGGGCGAGCCGGTCTCGTTCGACGAGGACGACAGCAGCCTGATCAGCGATGTCGGTCTGGCCCAGACCCAGCCCGCCCCCGTGCAGCGCAGCCGCTGGACCCTGCGCAACGACAGTGCGCAGGGTCTCTCGCTCGAAGGCACCCCGGAGGCCGCACTGAACCTGAAGGTGGGCGACGCGCTGGCGCTGCGACCGGCCGATACGGAACAGGCGGGATGGTCGCTGGCAGTGATCCGCTGGGTAGCCATGCATGACTGTGGTCGGGTCGAACTCGGTGTCGAGCGCCTTGCCCCGCAGATGCAGCCGGTGTGGATACGCCCGCTGCGCGGCCACCGCAAGCACCCAGAGCCCGCGCTCTTCGTGCCGGGCCTGCCGGCGCTGAAGCAGCCCGACCGGCTGTTGTTGCCGCGTTACGTTTACACTTCCGGCATGGACGCAGAAATCTGGCATGCCACCCGCCAGTTTCTCCTGAGCTTTGGCCGTCGCCACGAACACACGCCGACCTTCGATCTCATCGACTTCACCGCATTCGCCTGATCCGGCATTTTTTTTCCGCATGACAGACATCCTCGTTCTCTATTACAGCGCGCACGGCAGCGTGCGCAGCATGGCGCAGCTGGTCGCACGCGGCGTCAATCAGGTCGCCGGGGCCCAGGCACGGCTGCGCAGCGTGCCGCCGGTCGCCCCGCGCACGCAGCTTGCCGAACCGCCGGTGCCGGACGACGGCGCGCCCTATGTCGAACTCGCCGATCTGGAACAGTGCGCAGGCCTGGCGCTGGGCTCACCCACCCGCTTCGGCAACATGGCGGCACCGCTCAAGCATTTCCTCGACACCACCGGCGCGCTCTGGGCGCAGGGTGCGCTGGCCGGCAAGCCTGCGGCAGTGTTCACCTCCACCGCCAGCCTGCACGGCGGCCAGGAAAGCACGCTGCTCTCGATGATGACGCCGCTGCTGCACCACGGCATGGTGATTCTCGGCTTGCCCTACACGCTGTCCGAAGTGAATACCACAAGCAGCGGCGGCTCCCCGTACGGTGCCAGCCACTGGGCAGGCGTCGACGACGACAAGCCGCTGAGCGAGGAAGAACGCAGCCTGTGCCTCGCACTGGGCAAACGCCTGGCCGAAACGGCGCTCAAGCTCGCCGCCTGAGCCCCAACGTCTCCATGAAACACCTGCAACTGACCGCCAGCACGAGCCTCCTCGCGCTGATTTTTCTCTGCGTCGCCTGGGAGCTGTGGCTGGCCCCGCTTCGTCCCGGTGGCTCGTGGCTGGTGCTGAAAGCCCTGCCCCTGCTGGCCCCGCTCATGGGCATCCTCAAAGGCCGCCGCTATACCTATCAGTGGGCACCGATGCTGGTGCTGGCGTATTTCAGCGAGGGCATCATGCGCGCCTGGAGCGAACGCGGCCTGTCGCAAGCGCTGGCCTTGGGCGAGATCGCTCTGTCGGTGGTGTTCTTTTTTGCCGCGATCTACTACGCCAGGCTCAGCGCGCCTTCTCGACAATCGCCATGAAAAACGCCCCTCGCGGGGCGTGTGTTCGGGATGACTGCCGCAACGGCGGTCAAACCTGGGGATGTGCGCGCTCGAGTTTGGAGTCGAGCTTGTTGAGTGCGTGCAGATAGGCCTTGGCCGACGCAACCACGATATCGGTATCCGCCCCCTGCCCGTTCACCACGCGGCCATCCTTGGCCAGGCGCACCGTGACCTCGCCCTGTGAATCGGTGCCGCTGGTGATGTTGTTCACCGAATAGAGCAACAGGTCCGCACCGCTGCCGACCACCGACTCCAGCGCCTTGAACGCGGCATCGACCGGGCCGGAGCCGTTGCCGTCGCCACGTTTTTCGCTGCCTTCGTCGGTAAACACCAGGCTGGCATGGGGCACTTCGCCGGTTTCCGAACACACCTTCATCGACACCAGCTTGAAGCGTTCATGCTCAGCGGCGTAGCCCTCGTCGGACACCAGCGCCTGCAAGTCCTCGTCGAAGATTTCACGTTTCTTGTCAGCCAGATCCTTGAATCGCGCGAACGCAGTATTCAGCGCCTCTTCCGTCTCGAGCACGATGCCGAGTTCGCCCAGCTTGCTCTTGAACGCGGCACGGCCGGAGAGCTTGCCCAGCGTCAGCCGGTTGGCGTGCCAGCCCACGTCTTCGGCACGCATGATCTCGTAGGTTTCGCGATGCTTGAGCACGCCGTCCTGGTGGATGCCGGATTCATGCGCAAAGGCGTTCGCGCCGACGATGGCCTTGTTGGGCTGCACCGGGTAACCGGTAATGGTGGACACGAGCTTGGACGCTGGGACGATCTGCGTGGCGTCGATCTTTGAATCGCAGTTGAACACGTCCTTGCGGGTGCGCACCGCCATCACGATTTCTTCCAGCGAGGCATTGCCGGCGCGCTCACCCAGCCCGTTGATGGTGCACTCGACCTGGCGCGCGCCGTTCATCACGGCGGCGAGCGAGTTGGCCACGGCCATGCCGAGGTCGTTGTGGCAGTGGGTGCTCCAGATCACCTTGTCGGCGTTCTTCACGCGCGCGATGAGCTCTTTCATGCGCTCGCCCCACAGGACGGGAATGGAATAACCCACGGTATCCGGCACGTTGATCGTCCTGGCCCCGGCTTCGATCACTGCGTCGAACACGCGCACGAGAAAGTCCATGTCGGAGCGCACGGCATCTTCGGCGGAAAACTCGACGTCGTCGGTATATTCCTTCGCCAGTTTCACCGCCTTGATCGCTGCCTCGACGACCTGGTCGGGCGTCATGCGCAGCTTTTTCTCCATGTGGATGGGGCTGGTGGCGATGAAGGTGTGGATGCGGCCGCGCTTGGCAGGCTTGATCGCCTCGCCGGCGGCACGGATGTCTCGCTCGTTGGCGCGTGCAAGCGAACACACGGTCGAGTTCGTGATGACTTCGGCGATGGCCTTGATCGCATCGGCGTCGCCCGGGCTGGCAGCGGCAAAGCCGGCTTCGATGACGTCGACGCCGAGCTTTTCCAGCTGGCGCGCGATACGGAGTTTTTCGTCCTTGGTCATCGATGCGCCCGGGCTCTGTTCGCCGTCGCGCAAGGTGGTGTCAAAAATATACAAACGGTCGTTCATGGCGGGCTCCATGGTGGGTCGGCGTCGCACTCGGGGCGATCAGACCGACGCATTATATTCAGTGTGCCGGGAAAGACTCACGGCGCGGGGTACTGCTGGGGGAGGGGGTCAGTATGTGCGCGCGACGCGCAGCAGCAGGCTGCCGAACAGGACGTTCGACAGGCAATGAAGAAAGGACGGCTGCGACCAATTAGACATAGTCTAAATTGTAACTATTTTCCGTAAGCAGACAAGTGGCTTGTCGACCCGAACCCTAGTGTGCGGCTTTTTTGCCACGCACCATACGGATCACCGCGTCGGCATATCCCGACAGTCCATACAGCACGAAGCCGCCGAACAGCACCTCGGGCGGGCTGGTCGAGATCAGCACGAACACCAGCACGACCAGCAGGATGACAAAGAATGGCACGCTCTTGCGCAGGTTGATTTCCTTGCCGCTGTAGTAGCGGAAATTGCTGACCATCGTCAGTCCGCCGAACAGCGCCAGCACGGCGGCGAGCCATTTGACCGTATCGCCCGCCACTCCGTACTCGACCATGGCCCAGACAAACCCCGCGATCAGGGCCGCTGCTGACGGGCTGGGCAGGCCCTGGAAAAAACGCTTGTCGGTGACAACATCGAGCTGGGTGTTGAAGCGCGCCAGACGCAAGGCCGCCCCCGCGCAATAGACAAAGGCGGCGATCCAGCCAAGCTTGCCCATGTCCTGCAACGCAAATTCATAGATGACCAGCGCAGGCGCAACCCCGAACGACACCATGTCCGACAGGCTGTCGTACTCGGCACCGAAGGCACTCTGGGTATGCGTCATGCGGGCCACGCGACCATCGAGGCCATCGAGGATCATCGCGATGAAGATTGCCACCGCCGCATACTCGAAACGCTCGTTCATCGCCTGCACAATGGCGTAAAAACCGGCAAACAGAGCACCGGTGGTGAACAGGTTGGGCAACAGGTAAATGCCGCGGTCACGCATGCGCGGTTTCACGGCGTCGGTCTTGCGATGGTTGAATTCAAGCATGGGCCCCAGGCATATATGTGCCGATTACCAGCGAGCCAGTATGGTACGCCCGCCCGTGACCTTCTGGCCGATGCTGACTTCCGCCCGCGCCGAAACAGGCAGGTAGACATCCACCCGCGAGCCGAAGCGAATGAAGCCATAGCGTTGCCCGCGCGACAGGGTTTCGCCGATGCGGGTGTAGCAGAGAATGCGGCGGGCGATCAGCCCGGCTATCTGCACGCAGGTGACGTCACCTCGATCAGTGGCGATATGGATCGCGTTGCGCTCGTTATCGGTCGAGGCCTTGTCAAGGTCGGCATTGACGAACAGGCCCGGGGTATACCAGACGCCTTTCACCACGCCATCCACCGGGCTCTTGTTCGAGTGCACGTTGAACACGTTCATGAACACGCTGATCTTCAGCGCATCACGATCCAGCACCGTGTCGCGAACCTTTTCCACCACCACGATACGCCCGTCTGCCGGAGCGATCACCGCATCGGCATCGGCCGGCGGCACGCGTGCCGGATCGCGGAAGAACTGCAACGCGAACACGGCCCAGATCCAGAAGGGAATCGACCACCAGCCGAACAGCCAGGTGGCAACGAACGCAGCCGCAAATGCGGCAAGGAGAACCAGCCAGCCTTCGCGGGCGATAAGGGGATTCTTCTTCATAGGGGTCAGGATTCAGGGGGCAGGATTCAGGGAAAGAAGAGGCGCGGCCAGCCGCACATCCCCTGCCCCCTGAATCCCGACCCTGGCCCCTTTAGTTCTTGGACTGGTCGACCAGCTTGTTGGCCTTGATCCACGGCATCATGTCGCGCAGCTTGGCACCGGTGACCTCGATCGGGTGCTCGGCGTTGAGGCGGCGACGCGCGGTCATGGCCGGGTAGTTGGTCTTGCCTTCGAGGATGAACATCTTGGCATATTCACCGGTCTGGATGCGCTTGAGCGCATTCTTCATGGCCGCACGCGACTCTTCGTTGATGACCTCGGGACCGGTGACGTACTCACCGTACTCGGCGTTGTTGGATATCGAGTAGTTCATGTTGGCGATGCCGCCTTCATACATCAGGTCGACGATCAGCTTGAGTTCGTGCAGGCACTCGAAGTAGGCCATCTCGGGCGCGTAGCCGGCTTCGGTCAGAGTCTCGAAGCCCATCTTCACCAGCTCGACGGCGCCGCCGCACAGCACGGCCTGCTCGCCGAACAGGTCGGTCTCGGTTTCTTCGCGGAACGTGGTCTCGATCACGCCGCCCTTGGTGCCGCCGTTGGCCGCTGCATAGGACAGGGCGATGTCACGCGCCTTGCCGGACTTGTCCTGGTAGAGGGCGATGAGCGAAGGCACGCCGCCGCCACGCTTGTACTCGGAACGCACGGTGTGGCCGGGGCCCTTGGGCGCGATCATGATCACGTCGAGGTCGGCGCGCGGCACGATCTGGTTGTAGTGGATGTTGAAGCCGTGGGCGAAGCACAGGGTCGCGCCCTTCTTGATGTTGGGCTCAATCTCGCTGTAGTAGACGCCGGGCTGCTGCTCGTCCGGCACCAGGATCATGACGACGTCGGCATCCTTCACCGCAGCGCTCACTTCCTTGACCGCGTGCCCGGCCTTCTTGGCCTTGTCCCAGGACGCGCCGCCCTTGCGCAGGCCAACGGTGACCTTGACGCCGGAATCGGTGAGGTTGGCGGCGTGGGCGTGGCCTTGCGAACCGTAGCCGACGATGGTGACCTTCTTCTTCTTGATGAGGGAGAGGTCGGCGTCCTTGTCGTAGAAAACTTTCATGGCAGTTCCTGAGTGTGAAATGAGTTGAGGTGGAGCGTGTTGAATCAGACTTTGAGGCTGCGCTCGCCGCGGCCTATGCCGGACGCGCCGGTGCGCACCGTTTCGATGATGAGGGCGGAATCGATGGCTTCCAGGAAGGCATCGAGCTTGGAACCCGCACCGGTCAGCTCGATGGTGTAGGTGGATTCGGTCACGTCGATGATGCTGCCCCGGAAGATGTCGGCGGTCCGTTTCATCTCCTCGCGGCTCGCGCCGATCGCCTTGACCTTGACCAGCATGAGCTCGCGCTCGATGTGCTGGCCTTCGGTCAGGTCCATCACCTTGATCACGTCGACCAGCTTGTTGAGCTGCTTGGTGATCTGCTCGATGACGTCTTCGGACCCCACCGTGACGATGGTCATGCGGGACAGCGTGGCATCCTCGGTAGGCGCGACGGTCAGCGACTCGATGTTGTAGGCGCGTGCGGAAAACAGGCCAGCCACGCGCGACAGTGCACCTGCCTCGTTTTCCATGAGCAGCGAAATGATGTGGCGGGTGCTCATCACAGCTCCTCCGCAAGGATCATTTCGGACAGGCCCTTGCCGCCTTCGACCATGGGGAAGACGTTCTCGGTCTGGTCGGTCTGGAAGTCCATGAACACCATGCGTTCCTTGAGTGCGGGCGAGAAGGCTTCGCGGATCGCGGCCTCGACGTCCTCCGGCTTGTCGATGCGCATGCCGACGTGGCCGTAGGATTCGGCGAGCTTCACGAAATCGGGCAGCGATTCCATGTAGGACTCGGCGTAGCGGCTGCCATAGAAGAACTCCTGCCACTGCCGCACCATGCCCATGTAGCGGTTGTTGAGCGTGAGCACCTTCACCGGGATGCGGTACTGCTTGCAGGTCGAGAGTTCCTGGATGTTCATCTGGATCGAGGATTCGCCGGTGATGCAGGCGACCTGGGCATCGGGGAAGGCAAGCTGAACGCCCATTGCGTAGGGCAGGCCCACGCCCATGGTGCCCAGGCCGCCGGAATTGATCCAGCGGCGCGGCTGGTCGAACTTGTAGTACTGCGCCGCCCACATCTGGTGCTGGCCGACGTCGGACGTCACGTAGGCATCGCCCTTGGTCACTTCCCACAGTTTTTCGACCACGTACTGCGGCTTGATGATGGGGCTCTGCTTGTTGTACTTGAGGCAGTTCTTGGCGCGCCACAATTCGATCTGCGTCCACCAGGCTGTGAGCGCGGCGTCGGGCTTGTCCTTGGCCTGCTTCAGGAGCGCGAGCATCTCGGTCAGCACGTACTTCACGTCGCCGACGATGGGCACGTCGACCTTGACGCGCTTAGAGATCGACGACGGATCGATGTCGATGTGAATGATGCGGCGCTGCTCACGCGCGAAGTGCGCGGGGTTGCCGATCACGCGGTCGTCGAAACGCGCACCCACGGCCAGCAGCACGTCGCAGTGCTGCATCGCCATGTTGGCTTCGTAGGTGCCGTGCATGCCCAGCATGCCCAGGTTCTGCCTGTGGGTGGCGGGATGCCCGCCCAGGCCCATCAGGGTGTTGGTCACCGGGAAACCGAGCAGGCTGGCCACTTCGACCAGTTGCTTCGAGGCATCGCCCAGGACCACGCCGCCGCCGATGTAGATCATCGGACGCTGGGCTTCGAGCAGCATCTGCACCGCACGCTTGAGCTGGCCGCTGTGGCCCTTGACCACCGGATTGTACGAGCGCATCTCGACACTGGCCGGGTAGGCAAACTCCGTCGTGTGGTAGGTAATGTCCTTGGGCACATCCACCACCACCGGACCGGGACGGCCGGTGGCGGCAATGATGAAGGCCTTCTTCATCGTTTCGGCCAGGTCCTTCACGTCCTTGACGAGGAAATTGTGTTTGACGCAGGGACGGGTGATGCCGACGGTGTCGACTTCCTGGAAGGCATCCATGCCGATCGCGGGTGTGGGCACCTGGCCGGTCACCACCACGATGGGCACCGAATCCATGTAGGCCGTGGCGATGCCGGTGACGGCATTGGTGGCCCCCGGCCCGGAGGTCACCAGTGCCACGCCGACGCGACCGGTGGCGCGCGCGTAGGCATCCGCCGCATGCACGGCAGCCTGCTCGTGGCGAACCAGCACGTGCTTGAACTTGTTCTGCTTGAAGATTTCGTCGTAAATGTTGAGCACGGCCCCGCCGGGATAGCCGAACACAAACTCGACCCCCTCTTCGGCCAGACAACGTACGACGATCTCGGCGCCCGTGGCTTCCATAAACTGGCTACAAATCAAATCGTTGGTGAACCCGGGAGGGTAATCGGTTTGCCCTGCGACGGTCAAGAATTCCTGCATCCGCCCCGCAAGCCAGGCCATGTAAAAACCCCTCCGGAGAGGGGTTTTTTCTTCTTTCTCCGCTCTGGGCAGGTCTTATTCGTGTGCAGTTTCGGCCAGCGCCCGCATGATTTCATTCAGCGAGCCCTCGGCATTGTTGACGAGGCAGACTGTATTGCCATGACTGCATACGGTCATCGATGCGCCCTTGACCACCCAGCCCTGGGACGGTGACCAGCCGCGCATCTGCGAAAACAGCGAGAGCAGATCGGTATTGCCGGACACCATCCGCCGATACCACTGGGCAAAATGTGCGAGACGCTCCATGAGTTCGGGCGGCAGCATGCCCTGCGCCTCCATCACCGCACCGTCATCGCGGAACCGGCAGACTGCGGTCACGCCGTCGAGTACCAGAATTTTTCTCAGCGACATGGCGAGTGCCTCAGGCGGGTTTCAGGGCGTTGAAGGCGGCTTCGTAATCGGCATCGCGGTTTTTTACGATAACACCGCAATTGCCGTTGACCACGACCGACCATTCCAGCCCCACCACCGAGAATCCCTGCAGGGGCTGGAACCCGCCCTGTCCGGTGACCGCTTCCCAGCCGCGTGCTTCCATCCCGGCAATCGCCAGGTTGGCCACGCAGGAGCGGGTCAGCAGGTCCAGCACCTGCGGCGTGAGTTCCGTGCCTTCCCGCAGCACATGGCTTTGCAGCTCGCCCCGGTCATTGAAGGTAAAGGCCGCCATCGCGCCCGGCAAATCCATCATTTTTTCCAGATTCATGTTCGCTCCCCCGATTGGTATGGTTTTAGTACAAGGCTTCCTTGGTATCCCCGCCCAGCTTGGCGTAGAGATTCACCAGCAGGTCATCGCCGATGTCCCCGACCTTGGCTCGCATGATGGTCATCACGTCGTTGAGCAGTTCTTCCCGGTTTTCGATGAAGGAGAAGTAGTTGCCCACCGCACAGACGGTGACATGGGCTCCCCGCACGATCCAGCCCTGAACCGGCCGGCAGCCGCAGTTCTCGGCAAAGGAATCGAAAATTTCGGACTGCATGTTGACCGAGAGCGTGTTAGCCCGACATAAAATCGAGGCCATGCGCGCGAATTCATCGGTGAGCGCGCCCTGGTAAGAAAAGCGGTCGCCACGGTATGCATATTCTCCGGCGGCGATCACACCGGGAATTGCCATCAGCTGCTTGACGATATGCATCGAGCCCCTCCTGATTTATGTATGTCACACGGGTTGCCCCGTGCATTTATGGGCAGCGCGGTGTGGCAAATTGCCGCGCTAGGTCACAATATAGAACCACCATGCAAGACAACGCAATAGCCCCCACAGCCGCCTCGTTCGGAATCCGGATCGCGATCATGGTCTACGAGTCCCTGCTCGTGATTGCAGTCGTGTTCGTGGCGTCCTTTGTCATCCTGCCGGTCGTGGGCAACCTGGCCGCTGCCTGGCAGAAACACCTGTTCCAGGCTTTCCTGCTGGGCGTTCTGTTTGCCTATTTTGCGGCATTCTGGCTGCGCAGCGGGCAGACGCTCGCAATGAAAACCTGGCGGGTGCGCCTGGTTCGTGCGGACGGCCAGCCCATCACGCTCAAGCTGGCTTTTTTCAGATTCGTGCTTGCACTCGCGGGGATCGCCGCCGCCGGTCTGGGCCTGGCCTGGGCCTGGGTGGATCGCGACCGGCAGTTCCTCCACGATCGCCTGCTTGGCACCCGGCTGGTCCGGGTGCCCCGGCCCGCTTGAACAACTGGACACACTGGCTGACGCTGCGGCTACAGGCGCTTGAACCTGAACGCCTCTGCGTGCTCGACAGCCGGGCCGACGATTTCGCGGCCACTACCCTGCCCGACACGCCCCGGTTCCGCTTCGACCAGGCCACGCCACCCTGTAGCCTGGCATTGGGGCTGGATGTCCTCGACGGGCTCGACGCGCCGTCTGCCCGGCACCTGATCCATCGGGTGCGCTTGTTTGCAGCGCCCCGGCTCCTGCTGCTTGCGCAGCCCGGATGCGCCCTGGATGATGCCGCATTCCGCGCGCTCGGTTTCATCCGCGAGGCCACCGACCCCGAGTCCGGCATGCACATCCAGTCCTACGACCTCGCCACCTACAAACCCACGCCCGACTGGCTCAACGCCCGTTACTGGGCCCATCCCGAACGCTGGGAGCCCTGACCCGGCCTATTGCCCCGCACCCTCCTGCAGGCGGGCATACGCCACCTTGAGGGCGGCGTAGGCTGCGAGCACATGGGCGTGCTCGACCACGCAGGGCAGCGCCGAAACGTAACCATGTTCCTTGACGATGTAATCGACCGCCCCCAGTCGCATCGCCTGGGCCGCAGCGGATTCGTCGCCGCGTCCGGTGATGAGGATACTGGGCAGGTGATGCCGGGTGTGCAACTGGTCCAGCAGTTCCAGCCCCGACATGCCGGGCAGGCGCAAATCGACCAGCGCCACGTCGGCATGGTGGTCTGGCGCATCGAGCCAGGCGAGCGCGGCGGGCCCGTCGGGGTGGACGACGAGGTTGATGTGGGGCGCACGGCGCTCGAAATGCCGCCGTGTCAGATCAATGTCGTCCTGGTTCGATTCCACGTACAGCACAGTGAGCAGCACGGTCGCGCGAACGGTTTCGCCGCGTCTGGCGCAAGCCTGCAGCAGGCGCTGCCCGAGTTCATCCAGATAGGGGCCGCGCTTGGGAATGTAATCCTGTGCGCCGGCCTTGAGAAACTGCACCACGCTCGCTTCGTCACCCGCCCCCGCCACTGCGACGACCGCCATGTCATGGCCACGACGCCGCGCCTCCAGCAGGACATCCAGGCCACAGCCATCCTGCAGCCACATGTCGAGCAACAGCACGTCGTAGTCCTGCCCGCTGTCGAGCCGGGCGAGGGCGTCCTTCACGCTGCCGACCGCATCCCATTCCAGGCCCGGCAACTGCTTGAGCAGGGCGCGTCGGGTGAGGTCGCGGTCGAAGGGATTGTCCTCGACGTACAGTAATTTCATGGTTGCAATCCAGTCGTTTGTTCAAAATAGAAAGTGGTCAGCTCGCCCGGTTCGCTCTCG
>JBEQCD010000064.1:0-14490 GCA_041639515.1 Hydrogenophilales bacterium
GATTCCACCGTGCTGCGCAACATGGGTGTGGGCTTCGGCTACAGCCTGCTGGCCTACGAGTCCTGCCTGCGCGGACTCGGCAAGCTCGAAGCCAACCCAGCCGCGCTCGCGGCCGACCTCGACGCTACCTGGGACGTGCTCGCCGAGCCGATCCAGACCGTGATGCGTCGTTATGGCGTGGCCAATCCCTACGAGCAATTGAAGGAACTCACGCGCGGCAAGGGCGGCATCACGAAGGAATCGCTGCACGCCTTCATTGACGGGCTGACGATCCCCGATGCAGAAAGAACCCGCTTGAAAGCGATGACGCCGGCCTCATATACAGGACTCGCGGCCGAACTGGCCCGGCAGATCTGAACGGAGTCCCGTATGTCCGAACACACCCTTGACGTCGGCCTCGCCGACTTCAACCAGCACGTCCTCGAAGAATCGCGCAGCCGGCCAGTGGTGGTCGATTTCTGGGCACCGTGGTGCGGCCCCTGCAAGTCGCTGAAGCCGGTACTGGAAAAACTCGCGGCGGAATACGGCGGCAAGTTCCTGCTCGCCAAGATCAATTCCGACGAGAACCAGGAACTCGCTGCGCGCTATGCCGTGCGCGGTATTCCCAGCGTCAAGGCCTTCATCGACGGAGAAATGGTTGACGAGTTTTCCGGTGCGCTGCCGGAAGGCGAGGTGCGCGCCTTTCTCGACCGCATTATTCCCAGCCCGGCCGACGAACTGCGCGCGCAAGCGATGGATGCGCGCATGGCGGGCGACCCGTCCGGTGCGCTGCAACTGCTGGCCGAGGCGTCGAAACTGGACCCGCAGAACCTGGGTGTGCGCCTGGACGCGGCCGAGATCATGCTCGATCTGGGCGAAACCGACGAAGCGCAGCGTCTGGTCGGCGGCGTGCCGGACGATGCCGACCCGCGTGTGGCGCAGTTGAAGGCGAGACTGCAATTCTCCGGTGCGGCGGGTGAGGATGCCGCCGCGTTGCGCGCGCGGGTGGCGGCAGACGGCAACGACCTCGACGCGCGGCTCAAGCTGGCCAACCTGCTGGTGGCCTCTGGTGATTACGAAGCCGGCATGGAAGAGCTGCTGGAAATCGTGCGGCGCGACCGTGCCTTTGAAGACGACATCGGGCGCAAGACCCTGCTGTCGGTATTCAACCTGCTGGGCGGGGGTGAGCCCGTGAGCCGCTACCGGCGCCTGCTGGCCAGTGCGCTCAACTGAGCGCGCTTCTGTTTACTCGCCTGCGTAACGCGACACCGCCGCAAGCTCGGCGTCGCTGAGCTTCGCCACGGCTTGCGTCATGGCCGCAGCCTGTTCACCCTGCACCGTGCCGGCGCGGTAATCCTTCAGCCGCTGCATCATCTGGGCAGCCGACAAGCCTTTCAGTGCCGGATTGCCGTCCGCGCCCTGGCCCAGATCACCATGGCAACTCGCACAACTGGCCGTGTAGACGTCGAGACCGTAGGGCTGCGCCTCGGGTGCCAGTGCATAGATCACGTCCATCGGGTCGGGCAGCGCGTTTTCAGCAGATTGACTGGACGGTGCGGCATCCTTGCCATCGCCGCAGCCGGCGAGCAGGGCACAGACGGTCAGGACGGACAGGCGGGGGAGAACGTGCATGACAACCTCGTTGAATGGAACGCAGGGCGGCGTGGCCGCGATTGTCATAATTTTGTCACATTGAGGGCGTGGCCGGGAGAATGTCCTCAGGGGATCGCAGCGTAACGCACCTCGACGATCTCCACCTCGCGACGTCCCTCCGGCGTCTGCACACTCACGGTGTCGCCCTCGCGTGCCTTCAGCAGCGCGCGCGCCATCGGCGAAATCCAGGCAATGCGGCCGCGCGACGCATCGGCCTCGTCGATGCCGACGATGGCATAGGTGGATTCGTGGCCGTCGGTGTCGGCCACGGTGACGGTGGCGCCAAAGAACACCTGATCCGTATCCTCGCGCGTGGCGGGATCGACCACCTCGGCATGCTCCAGCCGCTTCGACAGGAAACGGATGCGGCGGTCCACCTCGCGCAGGCGCTTCTTGCCGTAAAGATAGTCGCCGTTTTCCGAGCGGTCGCCATTGCTCGCTGCCCACGCGATGATCTCCACCAGCTTGGGGCGTTCCACCTTCCACAACTGGTTGAATTCGGCATCCAACTGCGCGTAGCCGGCGGGCGTCATGTAGTTCTTGCTGCCAGCGGGCAGCGCGGGTGCACCGACGTTGTCCTCGTCGTCATCGTCCGCGTCGGATTCCTTGACGAAAGCTTTGTTCATGGTGGTTCAGCGTCCCAACAGCCAGGCAATCAGCGACAGCAGCAACGAGCCGAGCACCACACTGGCGAAGGGGAAGTAAAATAAACCGCGTTTATGCTTGATTCGGACGTCGCCGGGCAGCCGGCCCCAGCCCAGACGCTGGAGCCAGGGCGTAAGCAGGCCCAGAATCAGCAACGCCGCAAAGAGTGTGATCAGCCATTTCAACATCCCCGGATTCTAGATGATCGAAGCCCTGCCGCCGCAATTCGAACGCACGCGAATTTTGCTGGACACTGCTGAGCAGTCGAGACTCGCCCGCGCCCATGTGCTGGTTGCTGGCCTGGGGGGCGTGGGCTCTTACTGTGCCGAAGCCCTGGCGCGAGCGGGGGTGGGGCGGCTCACCCTCATCGACCACGACGTGGTGGCGCAATCCAATATCAACCGCCAGCTGCCCGCGTTGCTTTCCACCGTGGGCCAGTCCAAGGCTGAGCTCATGGCTGCGCGCATTCGCGACATCAACCCCGATTGCCAATTAGTGGTGCTGCGCGAATTCCTCGTACCCGAAACCGTGGCCGACATCGTCCCGGCCGATGCCGATTTTGTCGTCGACTGCATCGACTCACTCAACTGCAAGGTTGCACTCGTCGCCACCAGCGTGCAGCGTGGCCTGCGCGTGGCGTCCAGCATGGGCGCGGGCAACAAGCTCGACCCCGCACGCATCCGGGTCGCCGACATCGCCAAAACCTGCATGTGTCCGCTGGCCTCGGTGATGCGCAAGCGCCTGCGCAAGCGCGGCATCGCCAAAGGCGTGCTCACCGTGTTCTCCGACGAAGCCGGCCGCGCCCCGCTGCCGCCGCAACCGGTCGAAGGCCGGGGTCGTGCGCGCGCGGTCAACGGCACCATCAGCTACATGCCGCCGCTGTTCGGTTTCATGCTCGCCGGCGCCGTGGTGCAGCGGCTCATCGCGCAAACGTAAATTTTGCGCGGCGATCGCACGCGATTCACGTGCCTGTGCCAAGCTGAATCTTTCACACGAGGAGACGGCAATGGGACTACTGGATAGCGTGATGGGCGCACTCGGCGGCGCGGGTGGCAACGGCGGCAACAACGCCATGCTCGACGTGGTGATGCAGATGCTGTCGAACAAGGGTGGCAACGGCGGACTCGCCGGCCTGGTGCAGGCCTTCCAGCAGCACGGCCTGGGTGAGCAGATGAACTCGTGGATCAGCACCGGCCAGAACCTGCCCATTTCTCCCGACCAGATCAAGGCCGCGCTCGGCAGCGGCCAGCTCGGCCAGATCGCCGGTCAGCTCGGCATGAACGAGTCGCAGGCTGCCGGCGGACTCGCCGACCTGCTGCCGCAGGTGATCGACAAGCTCACGCCGAATGGGCAGTTGCCGCAGGGCGACGATCTGATGGCGCAGGGACTGGAGTTGCTGAAGGGGAAGTTATTCGGGTGAGGCTGGTTCTCCTGCTCATCCCGTGTCCTTACATGTGTCTGCACGGGGTTGAGCTAGGGGCATCTCAAGCTCGATGCGGTAGCTGTGACCGTGCTGTGTAAAACCCAGAGACTCATAGAACGCGTGTGCCTCGGTGCGACTCAAATTCGAAGACAGCATCGCCTTGTAACAGCCATACCGCGTGGCCAGCGACAGCGCGTACTGCATCATCGCGCGCCCGATACCTTGCCTCTGGAGGTGGGGATCGACGACAACGTCTTCGATGATGGCTGATGGCCTGCCCAGATGACCAAGATTGTCCATGATGAGGAGTGCGAAACTTCCGACTACGCTTCCGGATTGAGTCGCCACATGCAGGGTGTAGTTCGGGTATGCCGCCATGCGGTCGAATATGCGCGCTGCATCATCCAGGCCCAGAACGTGTCCCGCATCCATGGCGGGTTGTGCGTAGAGATGCAAGATCGCCGGGAGATCGGCTTGTTCTGCAAGGCGAAACGTGACCGATACAGTTTTGCCCTGATTTTCGTCAGGGGGATGTGGACTCACTGCGCCATCTCATCCATCTGCTTCTTCTGCGCCTCCGCCGCCTCCATCATCTGGCCCTCCACCGCGCGCGCCTTTTCCACCGCCTGAATCTGCGTCTCGAACACGGGGTTGGGCGTACGTTCCTCGGTTTGCGGTTGCGGCGGCGGGCTGGCGTCGCAGGCGGCGAGCAGGCACGCCACGGGAATCAGGAAACGGGTCATGGCTATTCCTCCAGCAGGTGGGTGGGCAGGCCGTCGATGCTGACCTGGTTCTTTTCGCGCCAGTAGTCGAGCAAACCGACCGGGCCTTTTTTCTCGGCCCAGCGCGCCAGCGTCTCGCGTTCGCCGCGGTAGGTGTACAGCGGCACAGCGTAGCCGCACGAGGTCTGCACGGAGTCGATGTCGAGCACGATGAGCTGGCGCTCGCCAGGCAGGGCGGGGAAGTGCGCGCGCAGCTCGGCCCAGTCGGCATCCTGCCGCCGTACGGCGCGGCCGCGTCCATACGCTCTGAGAATGAGCGGGTCGGCGTCGAAGCTGGTCCACATCAGCGTCAGGCGGCCGTCGTGCTTCAGGTGTGCGGCGGTTTCGTTGCCGCTGCCGGTGAGGTCGAGCCAGGCGACGCGGCTGGACGAAAGCACGCGCAGGCTGTCCATGCCCTTGGGTGACAGATTGAGCCGGCTGGTGGCGGTGCCGCTGGCGGTGAAGAAAATTTTCTGCGCGGCGATGAAGTCGCGGTGTTTGTCTTCGAGCGCGGGGTAGAAGCGGGCCATCGGTTAATTCATGTGTTGGCGCAGGATTTCGACGAGGATGCGCAGGCGTGCCAGGCTGTCGTTCATTTCCAGCAGGTTCTGTCGCATGGACAACTTGAGCGGCAGCACTTCCGACAGGCGATAGCTCACCCATACGGCATCGTCGAGCGCATGGGGTTCCGGAAAACGCGATGCGCCGTATTCACCGATGATGTGCTGGAGCACTTCGGTGGCCAGTTCGTATTCCTCAGGGATGGCGACAGGGGCTTCGGCGCTTACCGGTTCGATCTGGCCGACCAGCAGGCCCGAGTCTTCGGTGTGGGTGCTGCGGATGACGAAGCGGTCGAGGCCTTCAGTGTCGATGTGGAAGATGCCGGTTTGCGGCATGTTCCATTCGACGATGCGCACGCGTGTCCCCACGGTGCAGGGGACGGCCGGTGTCCCGACTTCCTGGCCCTCGCGGATGGCACAGATGCCGAATGACGTGCCGTCGGCGATGCAGCGTTTGATCAGGTCGAGATAGCGCTGCTCAAAGATGCGCAGCGGCAGGTGTCCGCCGGGAAAGACGACGGTGTTGAGCGGAAAGAGTGGCAGCGCAACAGGCTTGGCCACAGCGCTCAGTGGTCCTCGCCCCAGCGTGCCATGAGGGCGTGCTGGATGCCGAGCTGGTCGAGGATGCGTGCGACGACGAAATCGACCAGCGCTTCGACCGAAGCGGGGTGATGGTAGAAGCCCGGATTGGCCGGCAGGATCACGGCGTTCATGCGCGACAGCGTCAGCATGTTTTCCAGATGCAGGGTGGAGAAGGGGGTTTCACGCGGCACCAGGATCAGCTTCTTCTGCTCCTTGAGCGTGACGTCGGCGGCGCGTTCGATGAGGTTGTCCGACATGCCGTGCGCGATCGCGGCGAGTGTGCCCATCGAACAGGGGCACACCACCATGGCGTCGGCCGGATTGGAGCCGGAGGCGACCGGTGCATTCCAGTCGTCGCGGCCGTATACGCGCAACTGGCCGTCGTGCGCGCCGAGGCCATCCGTGAGCTGGCGTTCCAGTTCGCTCGCGCGCGCCGGCAGCGCCACGCCGAGTTCCTGCTTGGCGACAAGATGCGCGGCCTGCGAAACGAGCAGGTTCACATCGAGGTCGGCGGCGATGAGACATTCCAGCAGGCGCAGGCCATAAGCCATGCCGGACGCGCCCGAGAGCGCGAGGGTGACGGAATTGAGGGGATTAGGCATGGGCCGGATTGTCGCCTGCGGGCGGGGGCGCGGCAAGCAGACGGACGACGATGAGGCCGTTGACTGCCCCGAACACCAGCGCTGCGGCGGCAAATACCGGCAGCATCTTGAAAATGGCGACAGCAGGAAGCAGCCACGCGGCAGCCAGCGCAAGCTGTCCCGCGATGTGGGCAAAGGCGGCGAGCACCGACAGGCTCACCGGGCCGAAGTGGCGCGCGGGCAAATGCCGTGCGGCGGCCAGCACGGCGAGGCTGGAGCATGCACCCGCTGCCGACAGCCAGAAGCCCGGCGCGAACAGCGTACCGAGCAGGATGCCGCCGGCCAGCACGCGCAGGCCCGACACCCAGGCGGCGGCGCGCCAGCCGAATTGCAACAGCACCAGCAGCACGACGATGTTGGCGAGGCCGGGCTTGACGCCGGGGACCGGGCTGGGAAGGGCGGCTTCCGCCAGCGTGAGCCCGAGTGCGAGTGCCGCCAGCCGCGCAATGCGGCGGTCGTCGGCGGTCACCGGGAGTTCAATAACCGAGGGTGTCATACAGCGACTGGCGGCCGGTGAGTTCCAGGCTCACCTGGTTGGGCAGGCACAACGCGGCATCGCCCGCGCGCATGAGCCAGCCTTGTCTGACGCACAACTGGCGTGGCGACGGGTCGGCCTGGATGCGTGCGCGGCCGGGCTCGATTTCGATGCGGGTGGGGCCCAGCGGCCCGGGCACCACGAACGTCTGGGCATGGGTCAGGGGCACGCTGTGCACGATTTGCCCGGCTGCACGGATGAGTGCGGTGTCGGCGGCCAGGGAAGGGGCAAACCAGGCCCACCAGGCCAAAGCGGCAACGGCTGTGGTGCCGGTGGCCAGCACGCCGATGTCGCCGGCTTTGAGCATCAGGTCAGTTCGCGGTGACGCACCAGAACCTGCTCGCGTTCGCTGAAGGCGGCGGCCAGGGTCTCGGCGAAATACACGCTGCGATGCTGGCCGCCGGTGCAGCCGATGGCCACGGTGAGATAGGCGCGATGATCGCGAATGAAGCAGGGCAGCCAGTTCTCGACAAAGCCACGAATGTCGGCAAGCAGGGCCATGGCATCGGCACTGTCTTCAAGAAAGGCCTGTACCGGCGCATCGCGTCCGGTGAGGGGGCGCAGGTCGGCGACGTAATGCGGGTTGGGCAGACAGCGCACGTCGAACACCAGGTCGGCGTCGAGCGGAATACCGTGCTTGAAGCCGAAGGACTGGAACAGGAGCGTGATGCGCGAGCGGTCCTGCCCGACCAGATCCTTGATCCACAGGCGCAGCGCCGAGGCGGACAGGTCGCTGGTGTCGATGCGGTGGGCCAGCGGTGCAACATCGGCCAGGGTTTCGCGCTCGAGCTGGATGGCCTCGGCCAGCGATACGGTGTCGCTCGACAGCGGATGGCGGCGGCGTGTTTCGGAAAAGCGTTTGACCAGTGACAGCGTCTTGGCTTCGAGGAAGATCACACGCAGGTCGTGGCCCTGCGCGCGCAGGGTATCGACCAAGGCGGGCAGCTGCGCAAAGCGGGCTCCGCTGCGCGCATCGATGGCAATGGCGACGCGCTCGTAATGTTCACGCTGCAGGTGGTCGACCAGCGGCGTCAGCATTGCCAGAGGGAGGTTGTCCACGCAGTAGAAGCCCATGTCTTCGAGCACGGCAATGGCGATGCTCTTGCCCGACCCGGAGAGTCCGGATACCAGCACGATCTGCATGGGGGCGCTCATTCGCCGGCTCCGTCGATGGCGGCCTGCTGGCGATGGATGAATTGCTCGACCGGATTGATGCCCCGGCTTTTGAGAATGTGGTTGCGCACGGCAGCCTCCACCAGCACGGCCAGGTTGCGGCCGGCCGCCACGGGAATCCGCACCTTGGGGATGGCCACGCCGAGCAGGGTTTCGGTGGATGCCACCATGTCGAGGCGATTGAGTCCGACTTCACCGATTTCCTGCGGGTGGACGAGCTCGACGATGAGCTTGAGATTCTTCTGCAACTTGACGGCTGTTTCGCCGAACAGATAGCGGATGTTGAGGATGCCCAGGCCGCGTACTTCGAGAAAATCCCGGATCAGGGGCGGGCAGGAGCCTTCGAGTGTTTCCGGCGCAACGTGCTTGAGCTCGACCACATCGTCGGCCACCAGGCGATGGCCGCGCGTGATGAGTTCGAGCGCGAGTTCGCTCTTGCCGACACCGGCATCGCCCTTGAGCAGCACACCCAGGCCCAGCACTTCGAGGAAGACGCCGTGCACCGAGTCGGTGTCGGCCAGTTCCTGCGTGAGGTAATGCCCCAGATGGGACATCAGGATGGGACCTGGCAAGGGTGAAGTGAACAGGGGGGTCTGGCAGCGTTCAGCCGCGTCGAGCAGGGCGGTGGGCACGGCTTCGCCATTGGCCACGATGATCGCTGCCAGTTCGGTCGAAAACAGATGCCCGATGGCATCGTCGAGCCCGGCTGGATTGAGACGCCGCAGGTAGTCCATCTCGGCGCAGCCCAGAACCTGCACGCGGTTGGGATGAATGAAATTGAGGTGGCCGATGAGTGCGAGCGTGGGCTTCTGCACGGTTTCGGACGAGAGGGTACGTTGTCCGCCGGCCTGTCCGGCTACCCATTCCAGCCCCAGGTCCTTCGCCATGTCGCGAAACAGGGCGTCGACCGTGACGTGGGCAAGTTCAGTCATGGTCAGCCCGACCAGGCACCGAGCAGGGCTGTGAGGGCGTCAGGAGAGGGGGCCTGCATCAGTGCGGTTCGCATGGCCTCATCTCCGAACAGCTGGGCGAGCTCACCCAGGATCTGGAGATGCCGCTCGTTGGCGTCCTTGGGGACGAGCAGCACGAAACACAGGGACACCGGCTGGTTGTCGGGTGCGTCGAATTCGAGGGGGGATTTCAGGCGATAGAAGGCACCGTGGGCGTCCTTCATGCCCTTGATGCGGCCATGGGGTATGGCAATGCCGCAGCCCAGTGCGGTCGAGCCGAGGCGCTCGCGTTCGAACAGGCTGCTGAAGATGTCGGAAGACTTCAGTCCCTGCGTCTGCGCGAACAGCTCGGCGGCGTGTTCGAAAAGCTTTTTCTTGCTGGAAAAGCTGAGGTCCAGCAGGGTGGTTTCCGGAGCGACGAGGGGTGCGATGAGGTTCATGTGCCGGTTGCGCTGCCGGTTCGATGATCCGGCGCGGGCGGATTATACGTCCGGGGGCGGCTCGCCGCCCCCGGCGTGGCGTGCTTACAACGGGTCAGGCCGCACTCTCGGTGGGCTGGTGCTTGAGTCCGCCGCTGTCCTGATGGACATCGCCGGTTTTTTCCTTGTGCTTCACGATCTGGCGGTCCAGCTTGTCGGCCAGAAGGTCGATGGCTGCGTACATATTGCCGTCTTCGCTGTGGGCATGGAAATCGTGGCCCTTGACGTGCAGGGTGGCTTCCACCTTGTGGGCCAGTTTTTCGACCTGCATGATGACCGAGACATTGATGACGTGGTCGAAGTGGCGTTTGACGCGTTCGAGCTTCTCGGACACGTAGGCGCGGATCGCGGGAGTCACTTCCAGATGATGGCCGGAAATCGTCAGATTCATAAAACCTCCAAAGTCTGCTGGGGTAATCCGGGCAATCGGTTGCAGTGCCGTTGCCGGAAGCGTTTCGTCACGCTCGATTTCATTGTGGGACGAAAACTGGGCACATTCAAGCGCGCTGGCGCGTTGTCGCAATGCGTGTTGAAAAAGCCTTGTGGATCAGAGTGTGCGGCGCATGTTGGCCGGTGGAATCTGGAGGGATTCGCGGTATTTGGCGACGGTCCGACGGGCCACGACGATGCCCTGCTGGCCGAGGACTTCGGCAAGCTGGCCGTCCGACAGCGGCTTCTTGCCGTTTTCGGCCGCGATCATCTGCTTGATCAGCGCACGGATGGCGGTGGAGGAACAGGCTCCGCCGTTGTCGGTGGCAACGTGGCTGCCGAAGAAATATTTCAGTTCGTACAGGCCGCGCGGCGTCATCATGAATTTCTGGGTGGTGACGCGCGAAATGGTCGATTCGTGCAGTTCGACCGCATCGGCGATTTCGCGCAGTACCAGGGGGCGCATCGCAACTTCGCCATGTTCGAAGAAGTGTTTCTGCCGGTCGACGATGGCCTGCGAAACACGCAGGATGGTGTCGAAGCGCTGCTGCACGTTCTTGATCAGCCAGCGTGCTTCCTGCAGCTGGCTGGCGAGCTGGCTGCCACCGGATTCGCGATGGCGCGCCAGGATGTCGGCGTACACGCGGTTGACGCGCAGCTTGGGCATGGCGTCGGCATTGAGGCTGGCGATCCACATGCCCTTGACCTTGCGCACGTAGACGTCGGGAATCACATAGTGGGTTTCGTCGGCGCTGAACGCTGCCCCGGGCCGCGGGTTCATCGACAGGATGAGGGTGCGGGCGGCGCGCAGGGCGACGTCGTCGATGCCCAGCATTTTTTTCAGCTTGCCCACGTCGCGCGCGGCGAGCAGGTCCAGATAATGGGCGGTGAGCCGCATGGCGGCATCGCGCATGGGCGTATCGGCAGGCAGGGCGCGCAATTGCAGGGTGAGGCACTCAGCCAGGTTGCGTGCGCCGACGCCGGTCGGGTCCATGTTCTGCAGGTGCTTGAGTGCGGTTTCGACTTCTTCGGGCTCAAGCTCCTCGATTTCCTCGGCCAGGCTGGCGGTGATGTCGGCCAGCGGCTGGGTGAGGAAACCGGCTTCGTCGAGATCGTCGATGAGTGCGGCGACCAGCGTGCGGTCGCGCGGGTTCAGGGGGCTGACAATGAGCTGGTTGAGCAGGTGCTCACGCAGGCTGGCACCGGTGACGGCCCCCTGGCTGTATTCGCCGTCCTCGTCGTCGCCACCGGCTGCGCTGTAATCGTTCCAGTCGGCGTCGTCGAGCGTGGCCGACGATTCGGGCTCCGCATTGTCGGTTTGCTGGGGCGTCTCGGTGCTCTGCGCCTCGGCTTCGGCCGTGTGCGCGGGGGCTTCGGTTGCCTCCGCGTGATTGAAGCTGGCTTCGTCCTCTTCTTCGCGTTCGAGCAGGGGGTTGTCCTGAAGCATCTGCTCCAGTTCCTGGTTGAGTTCGAGCGTAGACAACTGCAACAGCCGGATCGACTGCTGCAGTTGGGGCGTGAGCGTGAGGTGCTGGCCGAGCTTGAGTTGGAGGCTGTGCTTCATGAAACTTGACTACGGCAAGAAGTGTGCCGACTTGAATCAAGTTTAACGCGATTCGCGCGTCGGTGAAGCGGCTTAGAGGCGGAAATTTTCCCCGAGGTAGACCTTGCGTGCGTTGTCGTCCTGAATGATGTGTGCGGGCGTGCCTGCGGTGAGCACCCGGCCTTCGTTGATGATGTAGGCGCGGTTGCAGATGCCGAGGGTTTCACGCACGTTGTGGTCGGTGATGAGCACGCCGATGTCGCGTTCGACCAGAAAATGCACCAGCTTCTGGATATCCAGGACCGCAATGGGATCGACGCCGGCAAAGGGTTCGTCGAGCAGCACGAAGCGCGGGTTGATGGCGAGTGCCCGCGCGATTTCCACCCGCCGCCGCTCGCCGCCGGAGAGGCTCACTGCGGAGGCCTCCCGAAGATGGGCGATATGCAGGTCTTCGAGCAGGTTGTCGAGGTGCTCCTTGCGCTCGTCCTTGCTGTAGGGTTTCAGCTCCAGGATGGCTTCGATGTTCTGTTCGACCGTGAGCTTGCGGAAGATCGAGGGTTCCTGCGGCAGGTAGGACAGGCCCAGTCGCGCACGCTGGTGGATGGGCATGTGGGTGAGGTCGTGTGTGTCGAGCGAGACATTGCCGCCGTCCGCCGCAACCAGACCCACCACCATGTAGAAGCAGGTGGTCTTGCCGGCACCGTTCGGACCCAGCAGGCCGACGACTTCGCCGCTGCCGACTTCGAACGACACATCGTGCACCACGGTGCGCTTGCCGTAGATCTTCTTCAGGCCCTGGGCGACGATGCGACTCATGGCTTGACCGCTGCGGGTTGGTCGGCGCGGGGCTTGGGCCGGATCACCGCACGCACGCGGCCGCTGGGCGACTGGGCACCGGGTTGGCCCACGACCTTGTAGAACTCGGTGCTGGCGTTGTAGGAAATGCGGGCACCGCGCAATTCGTCCGCGCCGCGCCGCAGGCGGGCCTGGCCGATGAGTTCGAGGTCGCTGGTGACGCCGTTGTATTCGATGCGGTCGGCAAAGCCCTCGATGTATTCTTCGCGGCCATCCAGCTTTTGCCGGAATGCCACCGGCCGCCCGGTCGCCGTGACGGTGTCGAGTTCACCATTTTTCTGCGCCACCTGCACGCGGTCGGCGCGCAGCATGAGCGTGCCCTGGCTGAGGATGACATTGCCGTCGTAGACGCTGAGTTTCTTGATGTCGTCGAGCGTGACGGTATTGGCTTCGAGATTCACGGGCTTGTCGCGATCGGCTTTCTCGGCCAGGGCGACAGTGGTGACGCAGCCCAGGCACAGGGCAACGAGCAGGCGGGTAGGGGGCAGCATGGCGGTCATCGGGCCTTTGCAAGATAGCGGGCCTTGACGCGCCCGGTGAGTTTGATGGTGCGGCGGTCGGTGCGGTATTCCATGGCACCGGCCGTCACTGAAAGCGTGGCATCCTGAATCTGGACGCTGCCGGGCGCGCGCAGCAGATGCTGGTCCGGGAACACCAGCAGACGCGAAGTGGTGAGCGAGAGCGCGGACTGCCCTGGTCGGGCCTGCCGTTCCACATTCACATTGCCGACGAGTTCGACCTCCTGGCCATCGGCTGAAACCGTGGCCTGCCGGGCCTGCGCAACCACTTCACCCTGCGTCGCATCGAGCTGGGTAAAACGCGGCGCGTCCAGTTCGGTGAGCTTGCTGTTGCTGTAATGCTTGAGCCGGCGTGCGCTGAGACGGTACTGCGGCTGGCCCTGAGGGTCGGTGCGCAGGGCACTGAAGTTTTCCATGATGCCTTCCGGGTCGGAAAGCTCGGCTCCGTTGCCGTTGACCGGCATCTGCACAGTGCGCTCGATCCAGAAACTCAGGCCGGCAAGCACCAGCAGGATGGCCAGTGGCAGCCACAGCGATCCCCGTTCGATCATGCCGTAACCGGATTCCGGGTCATTTCAGGTAAGGGGCCAGGGCTGCGTCCAGCGTACCCTGTGCGCGCATGAGCATTTCGCAGGCTTCGCGTACCGCGCCGCGTCCGGCTTCGCGCACCGTGGTGTAGTGGCTGTGCGCCTTGACCAGGTCGGGTGCGGCAGGAACGGTGATCGCCAGCCCGGCACGCCGCATCACCGGCAGGTCGACCACATCGTCACCCATGTAGGCGGTGGCGTCGCAGGCGATGTTCAGCGACTGGCAGAGCGATTCGTAGACGGCCAGCTTGTCGTGTGCACCCTGGTGCAGGATGTCGATGCCGAGATTCTTGGCCCGGTGCTCGACCACGCGCGAACTGCGGCCGGTAATGATGGCCAGCGTGAGGCCGCTGCCCTTGAGCATCTTGAGGCCATGGCCATCGAGGGAATTGAAGCCCTTGTATTCCTGCCCGTCGTCGCCGAAGAACAGGGTGCCGTCTGTCATGACGCCGTCGATGTCGAACGCGACGAGGCGGATTTTGCGGGCACGTTCGAGCAGGTTGGCCGTCATCACACCACCCCCGCCTTGAGCAGGTCGTGCATGTTGAGTGCGCCGACGAGGGCACCGGTGTCGTCGACCACGAGCAGGCCGTTGATTTTGTGCGTATCCATTTTTTCCACTGCCGCCACGGCCAGTTCGTCCGCGCGGATTGTCTTGGGGGTTGGGGTCATCAGGTCGGCGACCCGGGCCTGCTGGATGTCGAGCGGGCGTTCGAGCACCCGGCGCAGGTCGCCATCGGTGAAGAGACCAGCGACGCGGCCGCCGGCGTCGACGATGGCGGTCATGCCGAGACCTTTCTGGGTCATTTCGAAGAGGGCGGCCTTGAGCGTGGCGTCGGTGTCGACACGGGGCAGGGCGTCGCCGCTATGCATCACGTCGCGGACGTGAACCAGCAGCCGACGGCCCAGGCTGCCGCCGGGATGGGTGCGGGCAAAGTCGTCGGCGGAAAAACCACGCGCGTCCAGCAGGGCCACCGCGAGTGCGTCGCCCATGGCAAGTGCGGCAGTGGTGCTGGCAGTGGGCGCGAGATTGAGCGGGCAGGCTTCCTTTTCGACGCCGGTATGCAGATGCGCGTCGGCGGCTTTTGCCAGGGTCGACGCAGGGTTGCCGGTCATCGCCACGAGCTTGGCCCCACGCCGTTTGATGAGCGGCACGATGCTGACGATCTCAGATCGG
>JBEQCD010000065.1:0-14094 GCA_041639515.1 Hydrogenophilales bacterium
TTGGCATCCTGACGGCCCTTGCGGTGCTGGATGTTGGCCCATTTCGAATGTCCTGCCATGTCGATTCCAACGCAATTTGAAGCCAGCGATTTTACACCGTGACCCCACCCCTACGTTTAGGCATCGACCTCGGCGGCACCAAGATCGAACTCATCGCCTTCGACGCTGCCGGGCAGGCAATCCTGCGCCGCCGCGTGCCCACGCCGCAGAACGACTATCCGGCCACGCTTGCCGCAGTCGCCACCCTGGTACAAGCGGCGGAGGCCGAGCTTGGCCGCCCGGGCTCGATCGGCGTCGGCACCCCTGGCGCACGCTCGCCGGCCACGGGCTTGATGAAAAACTGCAATTCCACCTGCCTGAATGGCCAGCCGCTACAAGCTGATCTCGAACGCGCACTCGGGCGCACCATCCGTCTCGCCAACGACGCCGACTGCTTTGCCCTGTCGGAAGCCATCGACGGCGCGGCAGCGGGGGCCGATATCGTGTTCGGCGTCATCCTCGGCACCGGTGTGGGTGGCGGCGTGGTGGTGCGCAGGCAGCTTGTGCGCGGGCCCAATGCCATCGCCGGTGAATGGGGCCATTCGCCCCTGCCCTATTTCCAGTTCGCCTGCAGCCCGTCCGACCGCGAATCCACCGGCACGCACCCCGCCACGGGTGAGGCGATCAACCATCCCTGGCCCAGCCCGCGCGAGCTCGAAACCGCACCTGCCTGCTACTGCGGCAAGAAAGGCTGCATCGAAACCTGGCTGTCCGGCCCCGGTTTCGCGGCCGACCATGTGCGCTACGGCGGGGAAGACTTGCCTGCCCACGAAATCGCCCAGCTCGCCGCCGCTGGCTACGGCCCGTGCAGCGCCACGCTGGCGCGCCACGAGGAAAGGCTGGCGCGAGCGCTGGCTGGTGTCATCAACCTGCTCGATCCGGATGTGATCGTGCTCGGCGGCGGCCTGTCCAACATCGCCCGCCTGTACGACACCGTGCCCCGGTTGTGGCGACGCTACGTGTTTTCCGACCGGGTGGACACGCGGCTGGTGCCGCCGAAATTTGGCGACTCCAGCGGCGTGCGCGGGGCGGCGTGGTTATGGAACGACCCCGGACTCAGTGCAGCTTGATGCGCGCCCGCGTCGGCGTGCTGATGAAATGAGCGTAGGTGGTGAGCGCAGTCTTGAACCAGCCGTGCAAGGCAATCTGGTGCATCTTGTGCAATGACCAGTACACCACCCGCGCCATGGCACCTTCGATCATGATGCTGCCGCCGGACAGTCCGCCCATGAGATTGCCCACGGTGGAAAAGCGCCCGAGCGCGACGAGCGAACCGTAGTCGCGGTATTCGTATTCCAGCAGCGGCTTGCCGCGAAAGCGCCGGCAGATGGCCTGCGCCATGAGCGAAGCCTGCTGGTGCGCGGCCTGCGCGCGCGGCGGCACGTTGCGGCCGTCGGGCATGGGGCAGGCGGCGCAGTCGCCGAGTGCAAAGATGTTGTCGTCGCGGGTGGTTTGCAGCGTGGGTTTCACCACCAGCTGATTCAGGCGGTTGGTTTCCAGGCCGTCGATGTCCTTGAGGAAATCCGGGGCCTTGATCCCGGCCGACCACACCATCATGGAAGCCGGAATGAACTTGCCCGACGCGGTCAGCATCCCGTCGCGGCGCACCTCGACGACGCGCTCGTTGACGTGCATCTCGACCCCCAGCTCCTTCAGGCGATCGGCTGCCGCGCCCGACAGCCGGGGCGGCAAACCCGGCAGGATGCGATCGGACGCTTCGACGATGAGCAGCTTGAGACTCTTGTCCGGCTCGATCTTTTCCAGGCCATAGGCTGAAAGTTCGCGCGTGGTGTCGTGCAGTTCGGCCGCGAGCTCCACGCCGGTGGCCCCTGCGCCGACGATGCCGACGGTGAGCTGGCCGGGCTTCACCGAATCGCCCTGGGTGTGCGCCTGCAGGCAGGCATTGATGTGACGGCGATGGAATTCGCGCGCCTGCTCGGGCGTGTCGAGCATGATGCAGTGCTCCATCACGCCGGGCACACCAAAGCTGTTGGCCACCGAACCGACGGCGATGATGAGCGTGTCGTAGGCAAACGTGCGGCGCGGAATGATCTCGACGCCGTGTTCATCGAGCGTGGGGGCCACGCTCACTTCGCGCCGCGCGCGATCCAGGCCGTCCATGCGGCCGAGCCGGAAACGGAAGTGGTGCCAGTGTCCCTGCGCCAGGTATTCCAGCCGTTCGGCGTAGGAATCCAGGCTGCCCGCCGCCACTTCGTACAGCAGCGGCTTCCATAGATGCGAAGGCGACGCATCGATGAGCGTGATGTGCGCCCGTTTCCTTTTTCCCAGCCTGTCGCCCAGCCGGGTCGCCAGTTCCAGTCCACCCGCGCCGCCGCCGACGATCACGATTTCATGCACCCGCTGTTCCGTGCCCACTGTGCTCTCCCTGAAAGGTCTGTTGTCTGAATGAGCTGTTCGGGATGATACCCAGAATATTAGAGAATACTTCTACACATTCCTTAACAACGCGCACGGGTGCAACCGCTAGAATCAGCGCACCGACTTTCAGGATGCCGCCATGACCGACCCGCTGCTCATCGCCCAGCACGACGCCACCCCACTCCACATCCTGCCGCAGATGGCCAACCGCCACGGACTCGTCACCGGTGCCACCGGCACCGGCAAGACCGTCACCCTTCAAACCCTGGCCGAGCACTTTTCCGACATCGGCGTGCCCTGCTTTCTGTCCGACGTGAAGGGCGACCTCTCCGGCCTGTCGCAGCCCGGCGGCGGCAATGCCAAGGTCGCCGAGCGCGTCGAGCAGCTCAAGCTCGAAGGCTTCGAGCACAAGGGCTATCCCGTCACTTTCTGGGATGCCTTCGGTGAGATGGGCCACCCGGTGCGCGCCACCGTCTCCGACATGGGACCGTTGCTGCTGGGTCGCATGCTCGACCTCAACGACACGCAGAGCGGCGTGCTCAACCTGGTGTTCAAGGTGGCCGACGACAACGGCCTGCTGCTGCTCGACCTGAAGGACCTGCGGGCGATGCTCGCCTTCGTCGGCGAGAACGCCAAGACCTTCACCACTGAATACGGCAATGTTTCGGCGGCGTCCATCGGCGCGATCCAGCGTGGCTTGCTGGAACTGGAATCGCAGGGCGGCGAGCAAATCTTCGGTGAGCCCATGCTCAACATCGCCGACCTGATGCAGACCGAGAAAGGGCGCGGCGTCGTCAACATCCTCTCGGCCGACCGGCTCATGCAGTCGCCCAAACTGTACGCCACGCTGCTGTTGTGGCTCTTGTCCGAACTCTTCGAGAACCTGCCCGAGGCCGGCGACCTCGACAAGCCCAAGCTGGTGTTCTTCTTCGACGAGGCGCACCTGCTGTTCAACGACGCACCCGACGCGCTGGTCGACAAGATCGAGCAGGTGGTGCGGCTCATCCGCTCCAAGGGCGTGGGCGTGTATTTCGTCACGCAGAACCCCGCCGACGTGCCGGACAAGGTGCTGTCGCAACTCGGCAACCGCGTGCAGCACGCGCTGCGTGCCTTCTCCGCGCGCGACCAGAAGGCCGTGAAGGCCGCTGCCGAAACCATGCGCGACAACCCCAGCCTCGACGAAGCCGCCGCCATCACCGAACTCGGCGTGGGCGAGGCGCTGGTGTCCTTCCTCGATGCCAAGGGCCGGCCCAACATTGTCGAGCGCGCGTTCATCGTGCCGCCGCAGGGCCAGATCGGTCCGATCACCGACGCGCAACGCAGGCAACTGATGCAGCGTTCGCTGGTGGCCGGCGTCTACGACAAGACCGTCGACCGCGAATCCGCCTATGAAACCCTGAAGGCGCGCACCGAACAGGCGGCCCAGGCCGCCGCCGCAGAGGCGCAAGCCAAGGCGGATGCCAAGACTGCCGCCGAAACCGCCAAGCGGACCGAACCGGGCGGCAATGGCGGCGGCATCCTGGGCAGCGTGCTCGGAGGCAATGGCCGGCGCGAAGGCGCAGTCGAGGCACTCGCCAAATCCGCCGCACGCGCCATCGGCAGCCAGGTCGGCCGCTCGATCATTCGCGGGGTGCTGGGGAGCCTCTTCGGCGGGAAGCGGTAGGACGGAGAGTCTTTACAAGGAGGACAAGAGGGTTTTCCTCTTGTCCTCCTTGTTCAATCACTCCCTCAGGCAAACAGCCGCGCCAGCTCCGCCCCGGGATCGTCGGCGCGCATGAAGGCCTCGCCCACCAGAAAGGTGTTCACGTCATGGCTGCGCATGTGCGTCACATCGGCGGGCCCGAGGATGCCGGACTCGGTGATGACGATGCGTTCAGGGCCGATCTTGGGCAGCAGGTCCAGCGTGGTGTCGAGGCTCACCTCGAAGCTGCGCAGGTTGCGGTTGTTGATGCCCTGCAGCGGCGTCTTCAGTTGCAGCGCGGCATCGAGTTCTTCGGCGTTATGTGATTCCACCAGCACCGCCATGCCCAGTTCCATTGCCAGCGCTTCCAGGTCCAGCATCTGCTTGACTTCCAGCGCGGCGACGATCAGCAGGATGCAGTCCGCACCCATCGCGCGCGCCTCGACCACTTGGTAGGGATCGATCATGAAGTCCTTGCGCAGCACCGGTAAAGCACACGCCGCACGCGCCTGCATGAGGTAGCCCGGACTGCCCTGGAAATATTCCACGTCGGTGAGCACCGACAGGCAGGCCGCGCCGCCAGCCTCGTAGCTCGCAGCAATCTCGGCCGGCCGGAAGTCGGGGCGGATCACGCCCTTGGATGGGCTCGCCTTCTTGATTTCCGCGATCACTGCCGGCTTGCCCGCCGCAAGTTTTGCCCGCAAGGCAGCGACAAAGTTGCGCGGCGGCGTGGCTGCGGCGGCACGCGCGCGCATTTCTGCGAGCGGCACATTGGTACGCGCCTCGGCAATTTCGCTGCGCTTGGTGGCGAGGATTTTTTCCAGAATGTCAGACATGGGGTTCTTTGAACAAAGAGGACAGGAGGACAAGAGAATTCATAACCGTTCCACCACACGTTTGACTCCATCACGCATGTGGACCTCATTGAAATTCATCAAATACCCCAGCGGAAAATTCCCCAACCTGAGATAACTGATCAGTTGGGCCTTGTGGATGGGCTGTAGCTGATTGACCGATTTGACTTCCACGACGATCTGGCCCTCGACCAGGATATCCAGCCGCAAAGCCGAGTCGAGCACCAAGTCTTCATACTGAATGGACAACATGCGTTGCGTCTCGACTGTCAGGCCCATCCGGCGCAACTCATATACCAGACAGGCCTCATACACACTTTCAAGCAACCCGGGGCCAAGATGGCTATGAACCTTGATTGCCGCGCCGATGATGGATTGACCCAGCTTGGTCAGGTGTTCCTCTTGTCCTCCTGTCCTCATTGTCAGGGTTCAACACTGAAGCGTCGGTAGTGTTCGAGGGTGTCGCGCGCCGCACAATTTGCAATCGCCTCGCGCGCCTTCGCCACGCCGTCCATCAGGCTGGCTGCACAGCCGGAGACGTAGATGGCGGCACCGGCGTTGAGGGCGACGATGGCCGCCGCACCGGGGTGTTTGTTTTCCAGCGCGGCGAGCAGCATGTCGACGGCCTCGTCCTTGCCGTTCACCACCAGATCGCGCGCGGCCACCTGCGGCAGGCCGAAGAGTCCGGGTTCGAGTTCGTATTCGGTAACGTGGCCGTCTTTGAGTTCGGCGACAACAGTGGGCGAGGCAAGGCTGATTTCGTCGAGGCCTTCCTCGGCGTGTACGACCAGCACGTGATGGCTGCCCAGGGTGTTCAGCACGCGGGCGAGCGTGCCGGTGAGGTCGCGATGGAACACGCCCATCACCTGGTTCGGCGCGCCGGCCGGATTGGTCAGCGGGCCCAGCAGGTTGAACAGCGTGCGCACACCGAGTTCACGCCGCACCGGTGCCGCATGCTTCATCGCGCTGTGGTGGTTGGGGGCGAACATGAAGCCCACGCCGATCGTCTTCACCGCCTCGGCGACCTGTTCCGGCGCGAGGTTCACGTTCACGCCCAGCGCTTCCAGCACATCGGCGCTGCCCGAGGTGGACGACACCGAACGCCCGCCGTGCTTGGCGACGCGCGCGCCGCAGGCCGCAGCCACGAAGGCGGCGGCGGTGGAAATATTGAAGGTGTGCGCGCCGTCGCCGCCAGTCCCGCAGGTATCCACCAGATGTTCCACACCCGCGAGGGGTACCCGGGTCGACAGCGCCCGCATCACCTCGGCAGCGGCGGCAATCTCGGCCACCGTCTCGCCCTTCATGCGCAGCGCAACCAGAAAACCGGCAATCTGCGCCGGCGTCCATTCGCCGCCCATCAGCGCGTTCATCGCCGCCAGCATCGCCTCGCGCGGCAGGTCACGGCGTTCGATCAGGAGCGAAAGCAGATCCTTGTGCTGCATCACACGCGCTCCTTCAGAAAATTCGCCAGCATCGCGTGGCCGTGTTCAGTGAGGATGGATTCCGGGTGGAACTGCACGCCTTCCACCGCCAGGGTCTTGTGGCGCACGCCCATGATCTCGCCGTCGTCGGTCCAGGCGGTGATATCCAGACAGTCGGGCAGGGTTTCGCGTTCGATCACCAGCGAGTGGTAGCGGGTGGCGCGGAAGGGATTGGGCAGGCCCTGGAACACGCCTGTGTCGGTGTGGTGGACCATCGAGGTCTTGCCGTGCATGAGTTCCTTGGCACGGATGATCCGGCCGCCGAAGGCCTGGCCGATGCTCTGGTGGCCGAGGCACACGCCGAGGATGGGCACCTTGCCGGCAAACTCCCTGATCAGCGGTACCGACACGCCGGCTTCGTTGGGCGTGCAGGGACCGGGCGAGACGACGATATGGTCGGGGCGCAGGGCGGCGATGCCGGCGAGGTCGATCTCGTCGTTGCGCACGACCTTGACGTCCTCGCCCAGCTCGCCGAAATACTGCACGAGGTTGTAGGTGAAGCTGTCGTAGTTGTCGATCATCAGAAGCATGGCGTGTCCTTCGGGCGCGCGTGGCAGGGCAGCGCGCAGCTGGCGATTATAGCTGCGCCCATGCCTGCTTCCGGCAAAAAAATGGGCACCCTGACCGGGTGCCCAGACTGGCCAGGAGAGGCCCTTGAACTCACTTCAGCTTCTTGATGCCCATCATGCCGAGCACGTATTTTTCATAGAGCGGCTCGGTCGTGCCTTTTTTCATCTTGTTCATGAAGTACTTCTCGAATGCCACCTTGGCGAGGTGCACCCACTTGCCCTGTTTGAACCAGTTCACGTTGCGCGGCGGAATCTGCGGCAGGGCGACGAAGGCCGCGCCGGTGTCGCCGAAGTCGGCGAGGCAGATCGCATTCCAGGTGGCTTTTTCTGCCGGTTCGCGGCCATCCAGCAAAGCCCGGATGTTGTGTGCGGTGGCGGTGACCATGGATTCGATCATGTAGCCGGTCTTGGGCGTGCCGGTGGGGACAGGCGTGCTTTCCACCGGCGGTATCGCCACACACACGCCCACCGAAAACACATTCCTGAACGTAGGGTTGCGCTGGAAAGCATCGATGGTGATGAAGCCGCGCGGATTGGTCAGCCCTTCGATGCCGAACACCGCGTCGATGCCCTTGAACGCCGGCAGCATCATGGAATACGCAAATGGCAGTTCGTGTTCCTTGATGACTTCGCCACGGTCGTTGTGCTCGGCGACGAACATCTTGCCGGCCTCGACCTTGGTGACCTTGGCGTTGCAGATCCACTTGATGTGGCGCTCGCGCAGGGCCGATTCCATCAGGCCGCGTGAATCGCCCACGCCGCCCAGGCCCAGATGCCCGATGTAGGGTTCGGCGGTGACGAAGGTCATGGGCACGCGATCGCGAATCCTGCGGCGGCGCAGGTCGGTATCCATGATCATGGCGAATTCGTAGGCCGGGCCGTAGCACGATGCCCCCTGCACCGCGCCGACCACGATGGGGCCGGGCGATTCGACAAACGCCGACCACGCCTGGCCGGATTTTTCGGCGTGATCCACGGCGCATACTGACTGCGTGTGGCCTTCCGGCCCCAGCCCTGGCACTTCGTCAAACGCCAGCTTGGGGCCGGTGGCAATCACCAGATAGTCGTAGTCGATGCTGCGACCGTCCACGAGTTCGACCTGGTTGCGATCCGGATGCACCCGTACCGCCCCCACCGGAATGAAGTCGATGCCCTTCTTGCCCAGGTAGCGCCCGGCGTCCAGAGTGATGTCGGAACGCTTGCGCCAGTTCACCCCCACCCAGGGGTTCGACGGCGTGAACTGGAAATACGGCACATTGGAAATGACCGTGACCTTGTCTTCGGGGCGCGCCGATTCGCGCATTTCATAGGCCATATTCATGCCGCCTACGCCTGCCCCCAGAACGACGATATGGGCCATGCCGCTTACTCCTCTTGGTGGTTTGTGAGCGGGAGTTCAGCAACCGGCGTGCCATGTGCGGCAGGCCGCATTCATGCGCCCTGCCGGGCATGGCGTCCGACAGACATGACCATTTCGTCATGCCATAATCACAGTCCGTCATGACATAACCGACATGGACATTGAACTCCAGAGCCTGATCGACACCCACGACCAGCCCTTCGTGGTCATCGACCGCCACTACCGCATCGTCGCCGCCAACCAGCGCTACTGCGACAGCCACGGCGTGCCGCCTGACGCCATCGTCGGCCGCACCTGCCATGCGGTGTCCCACCATTCCGACCGCCCCTGCCATGAAAACGGCGAAGACTGCCCGCATCGCGCGCTCTTCGGACAGGGCCAGAGCGTCGAAGTCATCCACACCCATTTCCACGGCGACGCCCCCGAACGCACGCGCATACGCGGCCACCGCCTGCGCGGGGCCGACGGCACCCTCTACCTCGGCGAACAGATGTTCATGCTGGAGGCCGAAACCGGCAGCATGTGCGATGCGCAGCACATGGTGGGCCGCTCGCCCGCCTTTCTGGAATGCGTGGACCACCTCGCCCGCGTGGCCGAAAGCGAAGCCTCGATCCTGCTGTACGGCGAATCCGGCGTCGGCAAGGAACTCGCCGCACGCTTCATCCATGCGCGCTCCAACCGGGCCGGCGCAGGATTCATCGTCATCAACTGTGCAGCGGTGCCGGAAAGCCTGTTCGAGAGCGAACTCTTCGGCCACGAGCGCGGTGCGTTTTCCGGCAGCGGCGGGCTGAAGAAAGGCCTGTTCGAACTGGCCGACGGCGGCATGCTGTTTCTGGACGAAGTGGGCGAGATTCCCCTCGCCATGCAGGCCAAGCTGCTGCGTGTGCTGGAGACCGGTGAATTCCGCCGCGTGGGCGGTACCCACACTCTCACCGCCGACGTGCGCGTGGTGTCCGCCACCAACCGGCGGCTCCTCGACGAAGTGGACGCTGGCCGCTACCGCCTGGACCTGTATTACCGCCTGGCTGGCATCGACGTGGAACTGCCGCCGCTGCGCGCACGCCTGTCCGATCTGCCCGAACTGGCTGATTTTTTACTCAAACGCCTCACGGGTGGCCAGCGCATCTGCCAGCTCGCGCCCGATGCACTCACCGCCCTGCAGGCCTATGACTTTCCCGGCAACGTGCGCGAACTGCGCAACCTGCTGCAGCACGCTGCCATCCATTGCCGCGACGGCCTGATCCACGCCGCCGACCTGCGCCTGCCCGCACTGCCCCACACCAGCAGCCCCGCCCCGCGTGCCGTTGCCGGCTCGCTGCGCGACGCCGAGCGCACCCACCTGCAGCACTTGCTCGACGCACACCACGGCCACCGCGCCCGCGTGGCCGCTGCGCTCGGCATCACCGAACGCACGCTCTACCGCAAGCTGAAGTTGCACGGGCTGGGCCGCAGGTAGACCTGCGTGGTGAAGCCCCCACATCACACAGCCCCAGCCCCCCTGCACGCGTTGACACGCTTTATGCGTCCCGGCCAGAATGCAGCCATGGCTCACCAGTCTTCCCTGCCCGTCGTGATTCGCCGAGTGCCGCTGTGCATCTGGCTGCGCATGCGCACGTCCGGGCCCGAGGAAAGCTGACCCAGTCACCCCCTTTCCACAGAAAAGGCCGCGGACCCGCCCAGGTTCGCGGCCTTTTTGTTTTTTGCCGCTCACACAGGAGATCGCCATGATCCGCATCCATTCCGCCCTGCCCCCGTCTGCCCACATCCTGTGCCTGGTCCGCCCACCCCTGGCCTCACCCACCGTGCATCCCCCCACCCCCTGAGCCTGGAGAGTCCTATGTCCGTTCCTGCCGCTTATCTGGGCGTCATCCTCATCTGGGCCACCACGCCGCTTGCCATCAAGTGGAGCGCACAGGGTACCGACTTTTCGTTTGCCGTGGCCGCGCGCATGGCCATCGGACTGGCCGTGGCCGCACTCGTCCTGGTTGCCTGGCGCATTGGCCTGCCGCTGCACCGCCGCGCCCGCGCCAGCTACACCGCCGCCGGCCTGGGCATGTTTGGGGCCATGACGCTCACCTACTGGGGCGCGCAGTACATCCACTCCGGGCTGATTTCCGTGCTGTTCGGCCTGTCGCCGCTGATCACCGGCCTGCTGGCCCTGCTGTGGCTGAAAAACGAGCCCCTCACCCGCCCCAAGCTCGTCGGCATGCTGCTGGGCCTGGCCGGCCTCGTCGTCATCTTTGGCGACAGCCACGAAATGGGCGGTGCCCACGCCCTGGCCGGCGTGCTGTCGCTGCTCGCCGCCGTGGTGCTGTATTCCGGCAGCCTGGTGTGGATGAAACGCATTGGCGACGACAGCCCGCCGCTGGCCACCACCGTGGGCGCGCTGGCCGTCGCCCTGCCCCTGTTTGCCCTGGTGTGGTGGTGGAGCGCCGACGCCCGCCTGCCCGCCAACGTGCCCCCGCGCGCCGGTGCCGCCATCGTCTACCTGGGCGTGTTCGGCTCCGTAGTGGGCTTTGCGCTGTACTACTACGTGATCAAGCACATGGAAACCGGCAAGGTCGCGCTCATCACCCTCGTCACCCCCGTGCTCGCCCTGCTGCTGGGCAGCGCGCTCAACGGCGAACATGTCGGCGTGCGCGTGTGGGCCGGCACTCTGCTCATCGGGGCAGGGTTGAGCGTGCATCAGTGGCGCGTGTTGTCGGGGATGGTGACGGTGCGGGGGCGGTAGCGACATGCGCGAATTCGTGCGTGGGGAGTCGTTTGTCCTGACGGCTTGCGGGTACGCAAGCGCCCGCGTCGAAGACGATGTGATTGCCGGCGGCGACGGCCTGCGCATCAAGCGCATCGACAGATCCGGCCGCATGGCGATCGGTATGAACGCGCACCCACCTGAAGTCGGACCACAGGCGCGGTTCCATCAATAGGAAACTGCACCCGGCATTGTGGTGGGGCGGTTTTTCGGCCATAGCGGCCGAAGGCGTACTGCGCCAGCCAGGTCAGCTAACCACCGCTCACCGGCCATTGGCTAGAAATGCCGCTGGGTAGCCTCAACTGGTCAATCGATTCCATTCAACGCGCCCACCGCCATTGATCCATCTGACGTTTGAACGATCTTTCTTCTTCTTCGATCGTGTCCTCGGTGGAATCAGGCGGGCACCCATCGGGCGGAGGGGGGCGATGTTCCCGTGTCGCCACGTTGGGAGGGGATGAACCGTTCCACGCGAACGGGTTATTGAAAGGCAGGGGCTCCGGCAGGCAGTCAAGCTTATAGCTGGGTGGCCAGCCCGTCTCGTAGGGCTGGAAGGAGATGGTCTGCTCGAAGATGAGTGGTTTTCCTGTAGGGATTGGCGGCAGTGGCGGCAGATTCTGGATCGCCTCCCGAGCGAGCTTTGAGACTACCTCGGAGGTTGACCAAAGCTCTTCCACCTTGGCAATCTTTCCGTCAGGCGCGATCTCGATGCGGAACCGAACTGCGCCCTGGCCAGGGCCCTCAACGGCCGTTCCCATCATGCTGCGAACCTGCTGTCCCCATGCGTAGCGATAGCGCTTGCTGTTCCTGGGCGTATAGGTTGAAGCCAATTGCCATTCCTCGGCCGTAGGCGCGGGCGGCGCAGGCATGGATGCCGGCACCTTCTCTTGAACGGGACTCGGCGAAGTTTCAGGGATGGTCTGTGGTCTGGCGGGTTTGGCTGGCTGGGCCTTCTGTGGTTTGGGCGGCGGCGGCTTCACCTCGGGCTCAAGCCTCAGGTGCAACTGCAAGGGCTCTTCGGGTGCGGGCGGCTTTGGCTTGCCCCACCATGATGGCAACAGACTCGCGTGCAAGGCCAGTGATATGGCAAGCGCAATGAGAAAACCATGCCGAGACCGGCGCAACGTGCCCATCATTCCCTCATCAGGGGAAAACCGAATAGTAGGGCGGGCAATGCTGCGGCGATGGCAGCGTCACAGAGCGCCGAAAACGGGGCAAACCATGCAGGCACTTTAGCTGGATGAACGGGCGCACCAAGCATAGAGTGCGTCGTACATCACCATGCCCTGGGCAAGCAACTCATGGTCATCCTGATAGTTATGGTGGAGTCCCCATGACAGCGCGACCAGGCCTATGACCTCTGGCGCCAGGTCGGGCGCATCGGTGTCGGCGCCGCGCACGATGAGGGCCAGCCGCTCCAGCGCCGGATCGTTGAGAGCATATTTTCTGATGAAGGCGTCGAAGCTGCACAACGAGCCGTGATGGCCCAGCTCAACACCGGGAACGTCGAAGGGCGTGGCACCCAGGCGTTCTGCCTCCGACATCACCCTGTCCTTTGGGACATAGATGAACTCGGCGTCGCGATCGATGAATCGGGCCACTAACCACGGACAGGCGATGCGGTCGATCTTGGGGCGTTCACGGGTAATCCATTTCATGGCCCTACAACCTCACCGCCGGTCGCCTTCCAGCCCTCGATCCCGCCCTCGATGAAACGGGCCTTGAGCCCCCTGCCTTGCAGGGCATCGACCACGCTGTTGGAAACCGAGCCGCCGCGCGCGCAATACAGCACGATGTCCTGCTCTTTCGGGAGGCTGTCGGCCCACTCGGCGAGTCGCTCCGGATTCTTCCACTGCGCGCCGGGCAGGTGTTCAGGCGCAGCCTCGCGGTCGGAGACACGGCGCACGTCGAGAATCAGCTTGCCGGCCAGTTCGTTTTTCAGGGTGTCGGGTTTGATGGTGCGTTCCATGGTGTCAGGCTCCCAGTTTGGTGAAGGCGGCCTCGGCGGCCGTCCAGGAAAGGTTTTGCATGAAGGCGTCGACATAGGCGCCGGCCTTGGCGCCGAAGTCCATGTGGTAGCTGTGCTCGTACATGTCGAGCGCGATCAGCGGCGTGGCGCCGGCCAGGTTGTGGGCGTGATCGGCCGCCCAGGCGTTGACCAGGCGTGTGCGGCGCGGGCTCCAGGTGAGCAGGGTCCAGCCGGAACCGCCGCCCTGGGCCTTGCCCATGGCGCTGAACTCGGCGCGCCAGGCGTCGAGCGAACCGAAGTCGCGCTCGATAGCGGCCTTGAGCGCGCCCGCCGGGTCGCCACCGGCGCCCCCCAGCGAGTCGAAGTAGACCTCGTGGAGGATCATGGAGCCGCTGGCGATCATCTCCTCGCGCTTGAGACCGTTGATCTCGAATACCGGGGCGCTGGCCCAGTTCAATTCGGCCAGCTTCTGCTCGATGGCGTTGAGGCGCTTCACCGCGCCGCCGTAGTTGTTCTCCCAGTGGCTGACGATGAGTTTCTCGGACAGCCCGGACAGCTTTGCCGGGTCGCAGGACAGGGATTTCAGTTCATAGGGCATTTCTCACTCCTCAAACGATGTAGGTGTAAACGAGGCCGATGGCGGCGCTGGCGCCGATGACCTTCATGATGTCCATCTTGTATTTCCACAGCGCGATGAAGGCCGCCACGGACATCAGGGCGTAGAACCATTCGAAGCCTCCGGAAAACGGTGCCGCTTCGGTGGCGCGCGGCCAGATCACATGCCAGCCGAAGAACAGCGCGAGGTTGAGGATCACCCCCACCACCGCGGCGGTGATGCCGGTAAGCGGCGCGGTGAACTTGAGATCGCCGTGGGTGGCTTCCACCAGCGGCGCGCCGGCCAGAATGAACAGGAACGATGGCAGGAAGGTGAAGAAGGTGGCCACGCTGGCGCCGGCGAAGCCGGCTAGGAACAGGGCGTCGGGACCGAATATCTCCTTGGTCCAGGCGCC